>NZ_JBHWJJ010000030.1:0-27861 GCF_042732005.1 Streptomyces sp. NPDC059851
TCCCGTCCACGTCCGGATCGCCCGCGGCCGGCGCACCCGGGTCGGCGAGCAGCGCCGCGAACCGCGGGTCGTGGACGCAGCGCAGCGCGAGCTCGGCCGCGGACGGCTGCTGGTCGTCGCCGCGCAGGGCCGGCAGGTACGGGTCGGAGCCGGTGGAGTCGAGCAGGGCGGTGCGCAGGGCCGGCCTGGGCCGGTCGTCGTGGGTGGCCATGACGACGGCTCCGTAGCGCTCGTAGCCCTCGGCGGTCTCGGTCGGGGTGCCGGCCGCCTTGCGGAACTCGGGGAAGGAAGCGAAGTACCCGAGGTCGAGCAGGAGTCCGGGTGCGGCGAGCCGCTGCCGTACGGCGGTGAGGGCGGGCGGCAGGGCGGCCCTCACGGCGTCGCCGGCGGGCAGCCGGTGGGCGAGCCAGGCGGTCACGGCCACGGTGTCGGTCAGGACCGTCGCGTTGAACGGTTCCGCGGCCGGTGTGCTGGGCGCCACCCGGTCGTTCTGGACCTTCCACTCCGTGTCGGTGCCCAGCGACGGGGACGCCGCGGGGTCGAGGATGGAGACGAGGGCCCGGTGCGTGGGCCAGGAGGTGCGTACGGCGCGGGTGGTCTCGGCGAGCAGCCACTCGGGTACGGGCGTACGGCGGCCCACGCGCCGGTTCCACAGCTCGGCGGCGGCGGCCACGTCCGGGCCGTCGGACCACAGCCGGGCCGGGTCGGCGGGCAGCAGGGCGGCGACGAGGGACCGGCGCAGTTCGATGTCGAGCGCCTTGAGCTCCGTGCGGGCGTGCTTGGCGTCGGCGGCCTTCACGCCGAGGGCCGTGCGCAGTTCGGCCGGCAGGAAGTTGTGCTCGTAGCTGTCGATGTTCGGCAGGCCGGCGAGCAGCAGCTTCGCCGTCGTGGCGGAGACGCCGGTCAAGCGTGCGAACTCGTCCGCGGCCTCGGGACGCAGCGGTGCGGGACCGTGGGCGGCGGCCTCGGTGAGGAAGGCGGTCAGCCAGCCGGGGCCGCGCTCGCGGTCGCCGACGGGGGCGTCGCCGCGCAGGGTGTAGGGGCCGGGGACGGTGAACCGGCCGGAGGGGTCGTGGAGCAGGGCGCCGAATTCGCCGCCTCCGCCGGGTACGCCCTCGCTGTGCTCGGTGAGGGCGAGGACGGCGCCGCCGCCGAGCGGGAGCAGGCTGCGGTGGGAGAAGTTGCGGCCGAGGCCGTCGGGGGTGCGCAGGTGGTGGTCGTCGAGGTGGACCAGGACGCGGCGCCAGCGGTCGGCCGATCCTTCGGCCGAGGCCAGGCCGAGGGCGTCGATCGTGCCGAGCAGCCCGCACAGGGCGGCCCGCTGCTCGTCGGTGGCGCCGGGTGCGACGGCCCGGTAGGCGATGGCGGCGGGGTGGTCGAGCATCGGCGTGAACGGGAGCCCGGAGTACTCCAGCGCGGGCACGTCGAAGTGGAGCCGCCCCGGAACCGCGGTGGCACCGGTATCGGCGATCGCGGCGGCGAGGCGGTGCAGGTACTGGTGGGCGACGTCGCGCTGGGGGCCCCAGTGGTAGTAGCCGGTGCCGATGACGCCGCGCAGGGCGTTCTCGACGAACGCGTCCGTGGGACCCTCCGGTTCGCCGGGCGCGGCGGCTTCGGCGGAGTCGAGACGGGCGGCGATGCCGTCCAGGGCCTTCTGCTGGGTGAGGGCGAAGCGCAGGACCTCGATGATGCCGCCGAGCAGCTCGGGCGCGGTGACCTGCGGGAAGGCGGCACCGACGAGGCCGGGCAGGTCGGACGCCTTCTCCGCGGCGGCGGCCGCCGTGAGCAGGGCGGCGACGGTGTCCCGGTCGGCGGCGCGCAGGGCCGCCGAGCCCTGGGGGTCGCGGGGGCGCAGGGCGTACCAGAAGGGCAGCGGCGGGAGGGCGACGCTGCCGGTGGCGAAGCCCTCGTTGCGGTGGTCGCCGCTGGTCATCGCGGTGACGACGCCGTCGGGGTCGGTGATGTTCAGTTCGCGCCAGCGGTGGGTGAGGGCCCGCGGCCGGTCGTCGCCGGGGACGGCGAGGGCGGCGGCGGGCGTGTGGGCGTCCTCGGGGACGCGGACGGTGCGGCCGGCGGTGTCGCGGCCGATCCAGCCCTCGCCCTTGATGCGGACGGCGCACCAGCCGAGGAGGCCGTCGGCGGGCGCGCCGAGGGCCGAGCCCTCGACGGTGGGCGCGGGCCGCAGCCAGGCGGAGTGGGCGGAGAAGCTGGTGTGTGAGGGGTGGGCGCTGAGCGCGTCGGTGAGGAAGGCCGGTTGGGAGAAGCGGCCGTGGGTGCCGTCGGCGGGGTTGTACTCGCACCAGCCGGAACCCTGGTCCTGTTCGCGGCGCCGCCACACCCAGTACGAGGTGCCGTCGGACAGCAGGGCCCGCTCGGTGGGCAGTTCGGTGTCCCCGGCGTGCAGGACGCCGCCGCCGACGGTGCGGCCGCCGCCGGGGAGGGGCAGGCTGATCTCGTCGGAGCGCAGCGACCAGTGGGCGCGGTCGGTCTTGAGGGTGAAGACGTTCTGCGGGTCGGTGTGCCAGTAGCCCTGGACGTCGCTGCCCCAGGTGGACCAGAAGACGAGCAGCGCCCCGTCGACGTAGTGGAATCCGTACCGGTACGAGCCGCCGACCGGCGCGCGCAGGTCGTGGGTGAGGACGGTGGAGTCGGCGTCGATGACGCGGACCTGGATGCTGTTGGCGACGATGAGGTGGGGCCAGGCCTCGACGATGGTCAAGTTGTTGCGGTGCAGCGCCTTCCGGTCCGCGAGTTCGACCAGTGCCTCTTCGAACGCGGGCCAGGCGAACTCCTCGAAGAGGCCTCCGCGCAGGGTGCGGGCGAGGATCCCGCCGAGGTCGGCGGCGGCCGCGGCGGCCACCTCCTCGCGGGCGAGTTCGAGGGCTTCGGCGGGCAGCCAGGTCAGTCGGCTGATGGCGTCGGGCAGCCCGGGCAGGCCAGCGGCCTTGGAGTTGCCGGCGACCTCCTGCATCCATTCGGTGAGCATCGGGCGGCCGCCCGGGGAGGCGGCGAGCCGGCGCATGACGTCGGCGCTGGAGTCGGCGTCGCCGAACGCGTTGAGGGCGCGGCGGAACGCGGGCCGGAACCGCTGGTCGGCGGCGAGGGCGAGCAGGTCGCGGCGCTGGTCGGCGCGTGCCCAGTCGGCCACGTTGAGCTGGTTGTGGCGGTAGTGCGAGCGGGAGTTCTCCTCGGGGTCGGCGACCGGGATCCCCAAGGAGAGGACCAGGTCGAGCAGGTCGACGTCCTGGACGCCGATGCGCAGGCCGGCCTCGCGTCCGGGCTCGGCGAGTTCGGTGCGCAGCCGGTCAGCGGCACGCGTGACGAGGTCGAGGAGGGCCGGCGGGGTGGTGCGCTGCCCCCAGCCGCTGTGGCGGGCGGTGTGGTAGCGCTCCAGCCAGCCGGCGGCTCCGTCGGCGCAGCGCTGCTCGGCGGGCAGGGTGGCGTCGACGAGCCCGGCGGTGGCACCGGACTCCTCCAGGACGTCCAGCCAGAGATCGGACAGTTCCCCGTCGCCGCCGGGCGGCATCAGTTCGAGGAGGGTGCCGCGTACGGCCGGTTCGCGGCGGGCCAGTGCGATCAGCGCGGTGCGGTGGGCCTTCCACCAGCCGTACGCGGCGCGCAGGGTGGCGGGCAGCGGCAGCAGCTCGGCGAGGTATTCCTGCTCGGCCTGGCTGCCGGTGAGGCCGGCGGCCCGGGCGAGGCGGCGCAGTTCGGTCGCGGCCTGGGCCGAGGGCGGCAGGCCGCCGGCGGTGCGGCGGACGCACAAGCGGCGGAAGCGGGTGTGGGCCTCGGCGGGACCGACGCGGGCGGAGAGGTCCTTGGCGTAGCCGGTGAGGACCTTCACGGGGAGGGCACCGACGAGGGCGAACTCGAGGAAGACGGCGTCGAGGCGGTCCTCGTCGACGGCGAGGCCGTGCTGGGCCTCGGCGCTGCGGGCGCGACCGAAGAGCTGGGCGGCGTAGGCCGTGTTCTCGACGGCGAGGAAGAGGCGGGCGGCCTGCTCGTAGAAGACGGGCAGGAAGTGCGGTACCGCGGCGGCGAGCCGGCCGGCCAGCTCGTGGCAGGCGTCGAGGGCGGCCTTGGGCTTCGTCTTGGCCTGGCGGGCGGCCCGGTCGAGCTCGGGGACGACCGCGAGGGCGTGGTGGCCGTCCTCGGGGTGGTGGACGAGGATCCACTCGGGGAAGCCGAGGGCCTGGCGCTGGCCGAGGCCGACGACGGGCGGCTCGCCCTCGTCGGGGACGAGGCCGAGGAAGCCGGCGGCCAGGTCCTCGGCCGGGCCGAGTTCGGCCGGGGCGAGCCGGACGACGACGCGGCCGTCGGGGAGGGCGGGGTGGCGGTAGGTGCGGGCGGTCAGGTCGACCGCGGAGCGTCCTGCGTCGTCGGTGCCGACCGGGAGCACGGCGCCGGCCTTCAGCAGCAGTTCGGCCTCGGTCGCCGAGCCGGGCGTGGGCGTGCTCGTGGCGGCGGTGGCCGCGGTCGTTGTCGTGGTCGTGGTGGTCATCGTGCGTCCTTGCCCTCTTCGATCTTGCGTCCGGCGTACAGTGCGGCGGCCATGCGCATGCCCTCCGACCAAGCGACCGGTCCGACCTCGGTGAGGCGCACCGCCCGGCCGTCCTCGTCGTGCCAGCTCAGGGCGCCGGTGGTGGCTTCTGCGTCGTAGTAGGGCTCGCCGATCCAGACGGCGGCCTCGGTGGCCCGGCCGGTGTCGCGGACCGCACAGGTGGCGTAGCCGCCGGACACCCGGTAGCCGAGGCCCGTGGCACGGGCGGCCAGTCCGAACCGGTTGGGGAAGACACCGCCCGCGTAGTCGCGTACCTCGGTGTCCTTGGCGGCGAGCCCCTCGGGCTTGAGCCAGGTCGCCCGGTGGATCTGCTCGACGCGCTGCACGATGCCGAGTTCGGCCGCGAAGTCCCGTACGTCGTCCAGGTCCGGCAGCAGCACCGGGTGGGGCAGGGTCACGGTGCGGGGGGAGAGCCGTACGGTCTCACCGTCGAGGTTGACCACCTTCAGCTCGCCGGAGGCGGTGGCGTCGCGCAGGAAGCCCACCTCGTCCGGGTCGTCGCCGACGACGGCCAGGTCGCGCAGCGCGTTCTGCCAGGCCTCGTCCGGCCAGACCCGGGCGAGGAGGGCGGTGGGCACGGGCAGCGAGGACACCATCCAGGTGTCGACCTGGGCGGTGCAGGCCGCCTCGTGCCGGTCGAGCCATTCGGCGAGCCGGCGCAGCCGGTCCACCTCGGGGTGGTCGCGCAGGGCCTTGGGCAGTGATTTCAGCTGCCGCCCCGCCGTGCGCCCGGTGGTGGACCGCGCCGCCACCTTTCCTTCCACCAGGGCGATCTCGTAACCTTCGCCCGCCGCCAGCCAAGCCATGTGCCTCGCGCCTTTCCGCCTGCCCGATCCGATTCCGCGCAGCGGCGGGTACGGCCGAAAAAGCCCCCCTGAGCTGCGGTATGCGGGGAGATTAGCCGGGGCCACTGACAACGCCCTTCCAGGGGGCTCACATGGGGGTTCCGGGACTGCTGCAGGGCCCGCACCCTGGGCTGAATGTCCGGTTCTGGGTACTGTTTTCGAGACAGTGCGCGAACCGGGGTCTCGGGGGACAGTTCATGGAACGTCAGATACGGGTCGTGCGGGGCGCCGTGTTGGCGGCTTCGCTGCTCCTGGCCGCCGCGGGCTGTACTGCGGGCGGCACGGACCGGGCGGGTTCCCTGGCCTCCGCCCCGCCGTCACCGGGAGGTTCACCGACGACCGCGCCGGCGCCGAAGGGGCCGACCGCGACGCCGTCGGCCGGCGACGGGAAGGCGGGCGGAGACGGGAAGGCGGGCGGAGACGGGAAGGCGGGCGGGGAGGCGGGCGGCGGGGAGCTGCCGGGCGTGGTGGGCGTCGAGGCGGCCCGTACGCAGCTGGCGGGGCTCACGGTGGCGCCGGTGGGAACGATGGCCGGTTACAGCCGCGACAGGTTCACGCACTGGGCGGAGCAGGGCGGTACGTGCAACACGCGCGAGGTGGTCCTCCGGCGCGACGGTACGGACGTGGTGCAGGACGCGGAGTGCCGGGCGGCCTCCGGGACGTGGAAGAGCCTGTACGACGGTGTGGTGGTGACCGACGCGTCGAAGATGGACATCGACCACATGGTGCCGCTCGCCGAGGGGTGGCGCACGGGCGCGGCCGCGTGGGACGCCGCCAGACGGAAGGCGTTCGCCAACGACCTGGCCCGCCCGCAACTGCTGGCGGTCACGGCCGCCTCGAACCGGTCCAAGGGCGACCAGAGCCCGGACCAGTGGCAGCCACCGGACCGGTCGAGTTGGTGCCTGTACGGGCGGGCGTGGACGACGGTGAAGTCCGCCTACGGCCTGACGGTCACCGAAGCGGAGAAGAAGATGCTCACGACGATGCTGGACACCTGCGCGACCTGAAGGGCGGTCGGGGCGCGGCGCCGGGGCACCGCGCCCGGCCCGCGCCCGCTCCCGCCCCGGCCCGCCCCGACCTGACGGGTACGGGATCAGGCCTCGTACTCGGTGAGGTCGATGCCGTACACCTGGAGCAGGTGTCCGTGCTCCGGGTCGGTGGCCTCCCCCTGGGGCGCCATGCCGAGCTTCTCGGCCACGTTGTCGGAGGCCCGGTCACCGGCCCGGACGACGGCGATCACCCGGTCCAGGCCACGGTCCTGGAGGGCGAATTCCAGGGCGGCCTGGGCGGCCTCGGAGGCGTAGCCCTGGCCCCAGTACTGCCGGCCGAGCCGCCAGCGGATGTCCACGGCGGGCAGCAGCTCCGGCAGGTGCTCGGGCACCGACAGCCCGACAGCGCCGATCAGCTCGCCGGAGCCCAGCAGTTCGACGGCGAAGGGGCCGAAGCCCTCCTCGTCCCATTCGTCCTCCCACCGCTCGATCTCGTCGGCGGTCTGCTCCAGGTCGAGCGGGGAGCCGTCGCCGATCCAGCGCATCACCGCCGGATCGGCGTTGATCTCCGACAGGGGGACGAGGTCGTCGTCGTCCCAGCGGCGCAGGAGGAGGCGGGGGGTGCGGATCTCGGTCATGCCCCCCATCCTGCCGAAACGTCGCCCGCCTGCGGTAATCGGACCCGGTCAGGGGTGGTGGAAGCGGACCTCGGGCGCGTCGGCGGACGGGCCGTCGAGCAGGGGCTGCGGTATGCCCTTGAGGTGACGGTCGAAGAAGGCGCCCACGTAGCGGCGGGTCAGTTCGAGGGAGCGGTCGCCCGGCAGCGGGCTCATCCTCGGCAGGCCGAGCTGGTCGCTGACGGTCGGCCAGTCGGTGAAGGTGAAGTGGTGCGAGTCGGCGAAGGTGATCCACCGCTTCCAGCCGTCGAGCCGGGGCCAGTTGGCGTCCCAGCCGGCCGGGTTGCCGGGCATGCTCCCGGGGACCGCGTCGGCCCCGCCGAGCAGCATGAAGGGCCGGCCCTGCAGTCCGCCCTCGGGTACGGGCGAGAACAGCCCGCCGTCCATGTCGATGCCGGCGCGGACCCGCGGGTCGGCGGCCATCACGGCGGCCGCGGCGGAGCCGCCCATGGAGTGGCCGGCCGCGGCGATCCGGTTCCGGTCGATCAGGCCGCTGTGCCGCCAGGCCGGGTGCCGTCCGGTGAGCCGGTCCAGCAGGAAGGACACGTCCCGGGCGCGGTTGTCCGCCACCGGCTTGAAGTCCTTCGTCTGTCGGACGATGTCGCAGGCCTTGCAGGTCAGGACCCGCCCGCCGGGGAAGCTCGTGCCGGCGGTCTCGTACGCGTGGTCCACGGCGGCGACGACGTAGCCGCGGGAGGCGAGTTCCTCGGCCAGCGAGGTGAGCGTGCCCCGGGGCACGGTGAAGCCGGGCGAGAGCACGACCAGCGGGTGGCGGCCGCCGACGGGGCGCGCCCCGGACCTGGCGTACGCCTTCGTCCCGGCCAGGCTTTCGACCGCGACCTGCTGCTCCATGCCCCGGTCGGCGATCAGCAGGCGGGCCTCGTCGTCGGTGAGGTACGGGGCCACGGGCCCGCCGGTGCCGCGGTGGGCCGGGTAGCGCATGGTGACCATCAGCTCGCGCGGGCCGGTCCCGGCCCAGGGGTCGGTGCGACTGTGGTCGACGAGGTGGAGGGTTTCCTGTCCTACGGCGAACGGGCCGGTCACACGGGGCAGTTCGGGTCGGACCACACCGGTGGTGGCGGGCGCGGACGCGGCGGCCGGCGTGGTCGGCGCCCCCGTCGTGGGCGCGGCCGCCGAGGCGGTTCCGGCGGTGGTCAGGACGAGCGGAAGGAGCAGGGCGCCTAAGGCGGCGGCAGCGGCGGTACGGCGTCGGTTCATGTGTCGAACGTACCTGCGGGCGGTGCGGTTGATCGTCAGCTCGGAGGTTGATCCGGTGCTCCGCCCACGGGAGCACCTTCCGTCCGCCGCGGGGGTGACGGAAGGCCAGCCGGGGCGGTCTCAGGAGACGCTGATCGCGTTCAGTTTGGCCCGCAGGTACGCGTGGGAGTCGACCGGCTCGTGCACGACTCGGCCGATCGGCTGCGGCAGGGACTCGACGCGGGTGTGCGGATCACATTCGTAGAAGTACACCAGCGACACCAGTTCCTCGGCGGGCAGGTCGGCGGGCGGCGGCAGCACCCGGTGGCGGCCGGCCCGCCAGCGGTCCCCGGTCCAGCGGGCGAGCAGGTCGCCGATGTTGACGGTGAGGGCGGCCGGGTCGTACGGGGCGTCCTGCCAGCCGTCGGCATCGGTGTGGATCTGGAGGCCGCCCGCGCCCGGCTCCCGGTCGAGGACGGTGACGGTGCCGAAGTCGGTGTGGGCGCCGATGCGGTACTGGCCGGGCAGCGGCGGGCCGAGGACCTCGGTGCCCGGGTACCAGTTGAGGTTGAAGCCCCAGGTGGGGTGGCCGGTGTGGCGGGTGAAGTGGTCCGGGTCGAGGCCCAGGGCGCCGGCGAGGAGTTCGAGCAGCTCGTCGGACAGGGCCCGCATCCGGGTGAGGTACTCCTCCACCGGAGGCCTGAGTGCGGGCACTTCGGCCGGCCAGGCGTTCGGGCGGAACCACTCGGCGTCCACCGCGGGGTCGCCGGTGGGTTCGTCCGCCGCCCAGGACCAGGACTCCTTCAGGTCGGGCGGGGAGGCCGCGCCTTCCGCGTAACTGTTGGCCTCGGCGCCCGGGCCGAGCCAGCCGCGGCCGCCGACGGTGACCGCGTAGGGCTCCTTCACCCGGGCGGGCAGCCGGAAGAACGTACGGGCGGCGGCACGGATCCGGGCGGGCAGGGCGGGGTCGATGCCGTGCCCGGTGACCAGGAGGAACCCGGCGGCCCGGAGGGCCTCGTCGACCCGGGCGGCGATCCGTGCGCGGGCCGCCGGGCCGCCGGACCGCCACGGCCGGAGGTCGATCACGGGGATCGGGGAGCCCGCTTGCTCGCCGCTGGTCTCACGAAGTGAACCCGCCATGTCGGCCTGCCTTTCCGAGCCGGTGTCGGACGTCCGCCACCGAGGCTAGTACGGCAGCGGGTGGTGCCGTGTGGGACTGGCGGACGCGCCGCGCCGCGCCGTCTCCCCGTCGACCGGTGGGGGCGGATCCGCCGCGTGTGGCACGGCTTCCGCACCGGTGCACGATCGGGCGGGGTCAGACCGCCTGCAGTCGGTGGAGGTAGAACTCCCCCAGCGGGTGTTCGAGGTAGGAGGACTGCACCCGGTAGCGGCCGTGGGGGACGTCGAGGCGGAGCATGTACTCCTCTTCCGTGTCCGCACCCGGCACCAAGGCGTCGATCAGCGCGTACTGCCCGCCCAGGACGATCTCGACGGCGTCCTGCCACCCCGGTGCGGTCATGGCCCGCTCCACCTCCCCGTGGAGGTCGATGCTCTCGTCGGAGCCGACGTTCTGGACGAAGGTCATGCTCTCGGGCAGGTAGGCCACGGGGAGGGCCTCGCCGCCGATCGTGAGGACTTCTCCGTGGCCGGGGAGCAGGATCTTGTTGATGTACGCCTCCAGCTCCGTGTGGGCCTCGGTGCCGTCCCAATCCGGCACGTATCCTGCAGGGCACAGCGCGTAGTAACCGAAGTCCGTCCCGTCGAGCCAGTTCACCGACACCATCGAGTTCCCGTCCCCCCTATTGCGACGCGGGTCCGCGTCTGCCGTGCCCCATGAGTAGCACGGGGCGCCGACAGTCCGGCGCGGGGACTCCGGGCCGGCCGGCCGGGAGTCCCCCGGCCGCACCGCTCAGGGGCGCTCCAGGCCGGCACAGGGCGGGGAGTAGGGGACGTACGGCAGGTGGGCGGCCCACTGCGCGCGGGTGATCCGGGGACCGGGGTGGGCGCATGCCCCGGCGATCACCCGGGCGAGGTCGGTGCCGGTCAGCCGGACGGTGGTGTCGAAGCCGCCGGAGGCCAGCACGGCGCCGTCGGGGCTGAAGGCGACCGAGCCGACGGCGGTGGCATGGCCGGTGAGCGTGGTCAGCAGCCCGGGGCGGGCGCGGCGGGCCACGCTCCACAGGCGGACCGTGCGGTCATCGCTCGCGCTGGCGAGGGTGCGTCCGTCGGGGCTGAACACCACGGAGCCGACCACGTCGGTGTGGCCGGTGAGGGCGGCGAGCGGAGCGGGCCGCCGCGGGTCGGCGAGGTTCCACAGCCGGATCGGGGAGCGGCCACCGCCCGCGGAGGCCACGACGGCGCCGTCGGGGCTGAAGGCGACGGAGAACACGGCGGTGTCATGGCCTTCCAGGGCGGCCAGCGGGACCGGGCGGCGCGGGTCCGCCACATCGGTGAGCCGGACGGTGGAGTCCTCGCCCGCGCTGGCCAGGGTGCGCCCGTCGGGGGCGAAGGCGACGGCGCGGACCGCATCGCGGTGCCCGCCGAGCCGGGCGAGGAGGGCGGGGCGGGCGGCGTCGGCGACGTTCCACAGGCCCACGCTGCCGTCGCTGCCGGAGGTGGCGAGCGTGTGCCCTTCGGGGCTGTAGGCGAGGGCGCGCACCTCACCCCCCTGCCCGGTGAGCACCGCCAGGGCGGCGGGCCGGGCCGGGTCGGAGACGTCCCACAGGCGGGCGGTGCCGTCGGCGGATCCGGTGGCCAGGGTGCGGCCGTCGGGGCGGTAGGCCACGGAGCGTACGTCGCCGCTGTGCCCGGTCAGCGTGGCCAGGTGGGACGGCCGGTCGGCGCCGTTGGTCCGCCACAGCCTGGCGGTGTGGTCCCCGCTGGCGGTGGCCAGCTGCCGGCCGTCGGGGCGGTAGGCGAGCGCGGCGACCTCCTTGGGGTGCGCCGGCATCGTCGTCATCAGGGCGCTGACCAGGCTGTCCCGGGTTTTCGGGGTGGGCGAGAGGCGGTAGGCGGCCAGGCTGAGCTGGACGGCCAGACCGGGCTCGGTGGTGGTGAGGTCGATCGTGCTGTCGGCGAGGTTGCGGGCGACGGCGTCGTTGCGCTGCCGGGTGACCTCGGCGCCGGCGCGGACGGCGCTGGCGGTGGCGACGCCGGCGACCACGACGAGGGCGGCGAGCAGGGCGACGAGGTAGCCGAGGCGGCGGGCGCGGCGTCGGGCCGAGTTCCCGGCGGCCTCCTCCGCGGCGAGTCCGGCGTCGAGGAAGTCCCGCTCCGCGTCGGTGAGTGCGGTGGCACGGCCGGCGGCGAGGTCGCGGGCGAGGGCGAGCCGGGTGCCCCGGTACAGGGCGCCGGGGTCGCGCCCCAGGTGCTCCCAGGCCCGGGCGGCTTCGGTGAGGCGGCGGTGCAGCCGCAGGCGTTCGCGGTCGTCGGTGAGCCAGCCCCGCAGCCGGGGCCAGGCGCGGATCAGCGCCTCGTGGGTGAGCTCGACGCGGCCGTCGTCGAGGGTGAGCAGGCGCAGCCGGGCGGCGCGGGCCAGCACGGTCGCGGTATCGGCGTCCGAGGGCAGTTCGTCGCGGGCGACGGGGCGTTTGGTGTCCTCGGTGCCCTCGCCGAGGGCGATGAGGTGGACGAAGGTCTGGCGGGCCAGCCGCTGCTGACGGGGGGTGAGGGAGGCGTACAGGGCTTCCGCGGACTGGGCGAGGGCTCCTTCGAAACCTCCCGCGGCGTGGAAGCCGTTCAGGGTCAGGGCGGCCCCGCGGCGCCGCCGCCACGTCTCCAGGAGGGCGTGGGACAGCAGGGGCAGGGCGCCGACCTGCCCGTGTGCGTGGGCGACGAGGGTGGCCTGGAGGGCGCCCTCCACGGTGAGGCCCGCCCGGCGGGCCGGTTCGACGACGGCACGGCGGAGTTCGGCCGCGGTCATGGGGCCGACGACGGTCTGTGCGTCGCGCAGGACGGCGACGAGCGGGGCGTGACGGGTGCAGTGGGCGTAGAAGTCGGCGCGGACGCCCAGGACCACGCGGCAGCCGGAGCCGGGGCGTCGCGTTTCCCCGACGAGGGCGGCGATGAACCGGTCCCGGGCGGCGGGGTCGGCGCACACGGTGAAGACTTCCTCGAACTGGTCGACGACCAGGACGAGTTCGTCGGCGGTGGCGGGCTCGCGCGGCGCGGCGAGGGCCTCCTCCAGGCGCTCCATCGGATCGGGTCCGGGGGTCAGGACGCGGGCCGCGGTGTGCGGGGCGTCCCGCCGGAGCCGGGGCAGCAGTCCGGCGTGCAGGAGGGAGGACTTGCCGGCTCCGGATGCGCCGACGAGGGCGACGACCCGGTGGCGGGCCAGGGTGGCGAGGAGGTCCTCGACGAGCCGCTCCCGGCCGAAGAACAGGCCGGCGTCCTCGGCCCGGAAGGCGGCCAGGCCGACGTACGGGACGCCTTCGGGGCCGTCCTGCGGCGGGTCGGCGGCCGGCCCGTCCGCAGGTTCGGCGTCCGCGTCGCGGTGTCCGGCGGACAGTTCGGCGGTGGCGGCGTGCCAGTGCCGCTCCCACTCCCCCGTGTCGCCGCCGCAGGCGCGGACGTAGGCGAGGGTCACGTCCAGGCTCGGCAGCCGCCGGCCGGCAGCCGCCTCGGACAGGGTGGCCACCGAGTAGTGGGCGCGGGCCGCGAGGCGGCGGTAGGGCGGGGAGCCCGCCTCGTGGCGCAGGCGACGCAGGGCGGCGGCGAACCGCAGCAGCGGTCCGTCGTCGCCTTCCAGCGGGCGCTCCTTGCGGGCCATGCCCCCACCCTTCCCCGAACTCTCGGATCCTTGCCGTCCCCCGGGGGTTGTTCGGCGGTTGTTTGTTCGCCCGTGCAGCCCCGACGCCGAACAACGGATCGCCGCTACACCTGGGTCGACCGCTCACCGCACCGCGTCAGGAAGGAGCCCCCGGGTGGACCGACACCGCACCGTCGCCGCGGCGGCCGCCGCCACCGCCACGGCAGCGGCCCTGGCGGCCGTACTGGTCCTGGACGGCTGCCGGTCGTCCGCGCAGGGGCCGGCCCGCGAGCCGAGCGCCGCCGAGTCCCGCACGCTGGCCCGGGCCGAACAGATCCTGATCAGCCGGTGCATGGCCGCGCGGGGCTTCCCGTACGCGGTCACGGAGGGCCCGGACGAGGGGGCGCGTTCCTTCCCGTACGCGGTGGACGACGTCGCGTGGGCCCGGGGGCACGGCTACGGCGGCGCGGAGGAGCGGGCGGCGGCCCGGGCCCGTGAGGACGATCCCAACCTGCGGTGGTTCCGGCAACTGTCGGCGCCCGGGCGCGCGGCCGCCCGTACCGCGTTGATGGGCGCCGCTCCCGTGGGGCTGTCGGTGGAGGCGCCGACCGGGATGACGGTCACCGCCTCCGCGGACGGCTGCATCGCGGACGCGCAGCGCGGCCTGTACGGCGATCTGGCGACCTGGTTCCGGGTCAAGGTCGTCACGATGAACCTGCGGCCGGTTCGGGAGGCGCGGGTCCGTGAGGACGCCCGGTACGCCGGCGCGGTCGCCGAGTGGGCGGCGTGCATGAAGGCGGCGGGCCGGCCCCACGCCACCCCCGACGAGTCCCGGCAGGCCGCCGCCCGGTACGGCGAGGAGCTGCCGCCGGCCGAGGCGGACGCGGCCGCGGCCGGGCTCGCCGTCGTCGAAGCGACCTGTGCGACCGGCACCCCGCTGGCCCGGGTCTCCCAGTCCCTGGACCGCGCCTACGGCGAGGAGCTCCGTACCCGGCACCGGGCGGAGCTCACGCTCAGGTGGCGGCTCCAGAACGAGGCGCTGCCGAAGGCGCGGCGCCTCACGCGATCCGAGCACGACACCACCACCGAGACCTCTGGAGGGTCCCATGCGTAAGTACCGCATCCTGTTCCTGGCCGGCGCGATCACCGCCGCGCTGCTGGCCGTTCCCGCCGCGCTGACCACGGCGGGTGCCGCTCCGGCCGATGCCTCCGGCCTGGCCGCGGACGGCACCTACTGGGCCTGGGAGCACACCAACCGCGGCGGGGCCGCGTGCGGCTGGGCCAGCAACGACGCCGACTGGCGGACGTGCGGCGCCAGCGGGACCTTCGACATGAACGACAAGGCGTCGTCGTGGTGGAACAACGGCTACGCCGGGTCCTACGGGGACGTGCGCGTCTACGAGCACGTCAACTACGGCGGGGCCTCCACCTGCGCGCCCAACGGCTCGGCCGGCAACGTCCCGTGGGAATGGAACGACCGGATCTCCTCCCACAAGTGGGTCACCAACTGCGGCTACTGACGGCCGCCCCCGGGAGCCCGCAGGGCGTACCGGACCTGCCCTCCGGCGGTTCCGGTGCGCTCGAAGCCGGCCCGTTCGACCACGCCGTGGGAGGGGGCGTTGTCCTCGTCGACCCTGGCGTGCAGGACGACGGCCGGATCGGGCTGCCCGAAGGCCCATGTGGTCAGGCCGTTCAGCGCGTCGGTGGCGAAGCCGTTGCCCCGGGCCGACGGGACGAGGTCGTAGCCGACCTCGGCGTTCCCGTCGGCGTCCGGGGCGCCGTGGAAGCCCATGCCGCCGATCGCGCGGCGGTCCTGCGTGCGGACGACGGCATACGGGCCCCACCCCGGTCGGTAGGTGCCCTCCCGGTACGCCGCGGCGGTCATCCCGGCGGCGAACCGGGTTCCCTGGCCGGGGCCGTCCTCGGGCCAGGCGAAGCCGCCGCTGCCGCCGGCCTGGAGGTCTTCGGCGACGCCCGGGGTGATCTCGCAGAGCACGACGCGGTCGCCGGCCGGGACGGGGTCGGCGTACCAGCGCCAGGCGCCGAGGCGGGGCAGCCCGGGCAGGGCGGTCCGGCCGGTCGCCCACAGCAGGGTCGGCCAGGGGGCGGCGGCGTCGCGAGGGGTGTGGGGGAAGAGCCGGTCCAGGGCGAAGTCGCAGAGCTCCGGGTCGGGGTCGAAGTCGTGTATGCCGAGGGCGTCGAGGACGTCGTGGGTGTGCACCAGGGCTTCGACGACGCCCATCGCGGCGAAGCCGTCCGCGTCGGCCGTGCCGTACGGGTGCCAGGCGCGGTCGTCGGGACCGGCTGCGGCCACGGCGGCCGCCAGCCGGGCGCCGGAGGCCGCCATGGCCCCGGCCAGTTCGGCGGGCGGGGCCTCGGGGGCCGTGTACCGCTCGACCTCCAGTGGGCCTTGCGCGCGGGCCGTGAGCCGGGCGGCGTACACGGTGAAGTCGTTGACGATGTGGACGGCCGTGTCGTGGCAGCTCCATTCCAGACCGGCCGCGGGCAGGGTCCAGTCGTGGTGGGCCGCGTCGTGGAGCGCCTGCGTGATGAGGGAAACGGCTCGTTCGATGGCGTGGGCGCCGGTGATCTTCATGGGCGGAACCCTAGGATGCGGCAGGTGCCCGGGCCAGCGGATATCGGGCGTACCGGGGCCGTGCGTCCGGAACCCGACGGCAGCGCGGCGGAGAGGCGGAATTGATGACCGGTCTGCGCGAGGTCCTGGCGCCCTTCGTGGAGGGCGGTGCCCTGCCCGGCGCGGTGGCGTTGGTGGACCGCGCCGGCGAGGTGGAGGTCGCCGCCGTCGGGTCGGCCGATGCGGAGGGAACCGTCCCGATGGTCCGGGACTCGATCTTCCGGATCGCCTCGCTGACCAAGCCCGTCACGGCCGCCGCGGTGATGATGCTGGCCGAGGAGGGCCGGTGCTCGCTGGACGACCCGGTCGCGCCGTGGCTGCCGGAGCTGGCCTCGCCCGTCGTCGTGCGGACGCCGGCGGGCCCGGTCGAGGACGTGGTTCCGGCGGCCCGCGCGGTCACCGTGTTCGACCTGCTCACCTTCCGCGCCGGGATCGGCTTCCCCGGCGACCTCTCCTTGCCCGCCGTCGCGCCGTTGCTCAGCGAGCTGCGTCAGGGGCCGCCGCGGCCGCAGGAGGTGCCGGCGCCGGACGCGTGGATGCGGGCCCTGTCGCGGATCCCGCTGCTGCACCAGCCGGGTGAGGCCTGGCTGTACGACACCTGCTCGGACATCCTCGGCGTGCTGGTGACCAGGGTGTCGGGGCGGTCCCTGCCCGAGTTCCTGGAGGAGCGGGTGTTCGATCCGCTCGGTATGACCGACACCGGCTTCGAGGTGCCGGCGGCCGACCTGGGCCGCTTCACCACCCTGTACCGGGCGGCCGGCGACGGGCTGGAGCTGGTCGACGCGCCGCACGGGCAGTGGAGCAGCGCCCCGGCGTTCCCGTCGGGCGGGGGCGGTCTCGTCTCCACCGTCGACGACGTGGCCGCGTTCTGCCGGATGCTGCTCGCCGGGGGCGCGCTCGACGGCGGGCGGGGCCGGATCCTGACGGACGGGTCGGTGCAGCGGATGACCACCGACTGGCTGACCCCCGATCAGCGGGCGGGCGCCGAGCTGTTCCTGGAGGGCCAGGGGTGGGGGTTCGGGGGCTCCGTGGACGTGGTGCCGCGGGATCCGTGGAACGTGGTCGGGCGGTACGGCTGGATCGGCGGCACCGGGACGGCGGCCCACATCACGCCGTCGACGGACACCGTCGCCGTACTGCTGACCCAGGTGGAGCTGAGCGGCCCGGCCGCCCCCGAGGTGATGCGCGCGTTCTGGACGTACGCCGCCCGGTCGGGCCGGGCGGCGTAGCCCGCGCGTCGTGCGGCGGGTGCTCAGAGGCGGACCTTCCAGTCGGCCGTGGCGCGCAGGGTGCGGGCCGTCTGCGGGTCGCGGACGGCGGGGGTGCGGTCCTCGACGGTGACGGACAGCCTGTGGGTGCGCAGGTCGAGCAGCCACAGCTCCGCCACGGCGACCTCGGTCCGGCCGGCGAGGCGCTTCAGCTCCCGTCCGTCGAGGTGCCAGCGGACGTCGAGCTGCCGCCCGTCGGCGCCGGCGAGCCGGGGTACGGACACCTTCGCGGTGTGGGGCAGCCGCAGGGTGCGGGTGGTCGGGGTGAGGGGGGTGAGGGGCCGGGCGTGCTGGTAGAAGCCGCCGATCATCGCCTCGGTGCCGGGCAGGTTGAAGGGCTTGCCGAGGGTCCGCATGAGCGAGCTGTCGGTGGGCCGGTGCAAGCCGGTGACGTAGTAGCCGCCGCCCTCGTAGGTGCCGACGGTGCCGCCGTCGGGTGACGGCTCGCCGAGCCACCGGTACCACTTGGCCCGCTCGGCGGCCATCCGGTCGGCGGTCAGCGTGGAACTGTTGGAGTCGCCGGGCTCGGGGCCCTCGTACCGCTCGTAGCCGGGGGTGTCGGGGTAGAAGTATTCGTCGGCGAGCTTGCCCAGGGAGTGGCCGGTCTCGTGGATGGCGACCTGCCCGGACTTGGCGTTGCCCGCGGAGGCGGTGGAGATGCCCTCGTAGCCGAGGGTGTCGCTGCGCTCGTTGTAGCCGGCGCCGCCGTACTTGGCGCTGTTGGCGAGGACGAGGACCAGGTCGGCGTCGGGTGCCTTCGCCACGTACGCGTCCACCTTCGGCTGGTCGATGCACAGCAGCCGTTCGATGTCCTCGCACCAGAAGTACGAGCCGAGGGCGGTGTCGCGGACGGTGGCGGGGGTGGGGTCGCCGGTGACGCCGGTGTCGTGGGAGACGGCGTCGACGGTCCACACGTTGAAGAGGTTGCGGTAGGTGGCGTACGGCTCGACGGCGGTGATCTCGGCCCATTTGGCACGGGCGTCGGCGTGGAAGCGGTCCAACTCGGCGGTGGTGTAGCCGTCGCCCACGACGACGATGTCGAGGCGGTCCGCGGTGGGTCCGCCGTCGACGATCTTGGTGACCCGGCCGTCGGCGGCCCGGCCGGCATCGGAGAGTCGGGCGCCCTCCTTGGCGCGGCCGGCGGCGGACACCCGGACGTGGCCGGATCCCGCGACGGTGCCGTCCTCCGGCCCCGGCACCTCCACCCGGGGACCGGCCCCGGCCGCGGCGGACGCGGCGGGAGAGGAGGTGGACGCGGGCGGGTGCGGCAGTGCGGACGCGGGCGAGGACGGCGGCGCGGGTGCGGGCGCGGCGGTCGCTCCGACCGGGCCCGCGGCCAGCAGCAGCGCGGTCGCCCCGGCCGCGGCGACGGCGGCTCGCAGGGCCGTGCGGACGGCTCGGTCCATGAAGTCCTCCCCGGGGAAAGGCGGTTAAGCAGGCGGGTAAGTGCAGTGAAGCAGCTGCTTAACCTAGGGAGGGTCCGGGGCATGTGCAATGGCCTGCGACCCCTGAATACTGGGGAGTTGGAACCAGCAGGGGGTCTTCATGGACGAACCGGCCGAGATCGGTCGCAGGGTTGCCCGGATGCGCGCCGAACGCGGTCTGACGCAGCGGGCATTGGCGGAACCTTCGTACACCGCCGCCTACGTCTCGACGCTGGAGGCGGGCAGGGTCAGGCCCTCCGAGGCGGCGCTGCGCTTCCTCGCCGAGCGGCTCGGGACCTCTTACGAGGAGCTCACCACCGGCCGCCCCGCCCATCTGGCCACCGAGCTGCGGCTCGCCCTCACCGACGCGCAGCGGACGCTGGCGACCGGCGAGGCCGCGGAGGCCGCGGCCCGCTACCGGCAGCTGTTGGCGGACGCCGAGCGGCTCGGCCTCGCGGCCGAGCGGGCCGAGGCGCTGCTCGGGCTGGGCGACTGCGCCCTGGAGTCGGGTGAACTGGTCGCCGCGATCGAGCACTTCGAAGGCGTCGAGCGGCTGTTGGCCGCCGAGCCGCTGCCCCGGCGGGCCCGCGCGGTCCGCGGGCGGGCCGTCGCCCACCTGCTCGCCGGGGAGCTGCGCTACGCCTGCTACCTGCTGGAGTCGGCGATCGACGAGCTCGACGCGAGCGGGCTGGCCGATCCCGAGGCGCTGGTGCTGTTGTACGCGGCGGTGATCGGCCCGTACATCGACATGGGCGCCCACGCGCGGGCGGCCCGGGCCGCGGAGATCGCCCTCGCCCTGGCCCCGCGGGTCGACGACCCGGCCCTGGTGGCGGGGATGCACCGGCAGGTGGCGCGGACTTTCCTGGCGGCCGGGCGCGCCGCCGACGCCGACGCCTCCCTCGCCAAGGCGCAGGCTGTCTACCGGCAGTTGCGGCTGCGGACGGACCTGGCGCACTGCCACTGGATGCGGGGCTACGTGCAGGCGCAGAACGGCGACCTCGTGGCGGCGGAGGCCGAGTTGCGCACGGCACGGGACATGCTGGCGGCCCGGCGGGCGGCCCTCTACACGGCGCAGGTGGAGGTCGAGCTGGCGGACGTGCTGCGCCGACTGGGCCGCGGCGAGGAGGCGGCCGAACTGCTCGCGGGCCTACTGGAACTGGGCGACAGCCACGGGGCGGTGCACGCGGGCGGGGCCCACCGACTGCTCGGCCTGATGGCGGAGGAGCGCGGGGAGACCGAGTGCGCCGAGCAGCACTACGTGCAGGCGCTGGCCCTGCTGGAGCGGAGCGGGGCCAGCGGGGACCTGGCGGACCTGTGCCGGCTGCTGGGCGACCTGCTGCGGCGCACCGGCCGCACCGAGGCGGCGCTGGACGCCTACCGGACCGGTCTGGGGCACCGTGCCGCCCCGGGCACGACGACGCTGGGCCCGGCGCCGGCGGCCCCGCCGGCGGTGCTCGGGGGCGGTCCGGTCGGGCCGGACCGCCCGGTCCGGCAGGAGTGAGCGGTCCGGCAGGAGTGAGCGGGCTGGCAGATCCGGGCGCGCCGGGCGCGGGGTGCGCCCGTTCACCGGGCGCACCCCGGGTGCGTGGGGGCGATCCGGCCCTGGCGCGGGCGCGGGCTCCGGTGCGGGTCAGGTGCCGTCGGGCTGCTCCTGCTCCGCGCTCGTGCGGGCGCGGGCGCCCGAGCGGGTGCGCCCTGCCGTCTGGGCGCGCTGCGGGTGGCGGCGCACGTACTCGTGTTCCAGCTCGTTCATCCGCTGCGTGTGGGTCACCAGCGCGTCGTCCGACCCGTGCAGCAGGGTCTCGTGGCGCGTGCGGTGGATGGCTTCCAGCTCCTTGAGCAGCCTGCCTTCCTCCAGCTTCCGCGCCGACGGACCGCCGTCGTGCTCAGCCATGGCCGCTACACCTCCTGCTCTGCGTCGCCGACGGACCCGGTGCCTCCATCATCCCCTCCGCGGGCCCTTTCGGCCCGGCCGCGGCCGGGGGTGCGCCCTCGCCGCGGCCATCGAGTAGACACTGTCTACCTTGATCGGGTAGACAGGGGCCATGGACCAGGAGAGACCGCTTCGGGAACGGCTGATCGACGTGGGCGTCGACCCCCTGCTGACCGGGGGCAGCGCCGCCGTCGGGCCGCGCACCTCGACGCCGCCCCTGTTCGAACGGCTCGTCGACGCGACCCTCGACGCCCCCCTCGGCCGGGCCGCCTCATGAGGCAGCGGACCGCGCTGGTGGTCAGCGTCGCGGGCGCGATGCTCGTCGCCCTCGACGGAACGGTGCTCAGCGTGGCGCAGCCGGCCCTGCGCCGCGACCTCGGGGCGAGCGTGGCGCAGGTGCAGTGGACCAGCACCGCCTACCTGCTCGCCGTGGCCGCGTTCCTCGTCAGCGCCGGCCGCCTCGGCGACCGGTACGGGCACGCCCGGCTGCTGATGCTCGGCGTCCTGGGTTTCGCCGCGGCCTCGGCGGGCATCGCGGTGGCCCCCGGGGCCGGCTGGGTGATCGCCCTGCGGGCCGTACAGGGTGTGTTCGGGGCCCTGCTCCAGCCGGCGACGCTCGCCCTGCTGCGGCTGGCGTACCCGGCCGAGCGGCTCGCCGGGCCGGTGGCCGTGCGTACCGGGGCGATCGGCGTGGCCGCGGCGGCCGGCCCGCTGCTCGGGGGGCTGCTGGTCGCGCACGCGGGGTGGCGGTCGGTGTTCTGGCTGAACGTGCCGGTGGCCTTGGCGATCGCCGTCCTGGTGCTCGCCGTCCGGGCACCGGCACCGGACCGGACTACTCCCGGCGGGCCGCAGCCGGTGGGCGCGGCCCTGCTCGCCGCCGCCCTCGCGGTCCTCGTGCACGCGCTGGCCGGCGTACCCGGGCACGGATGGCTGTCCGCGCCGACACTGATGGGACTGGGCGGTGCCGCGGGGATCGCCGCCTGGTTCGTGCGCCGTGAACGGCGTGCCACGGAGCCGCTGGTTCCGCCCGCCGTGGCGCGGTCCGTGCCGGTCGCCGCGTCGCTGGGACTCCTGCTGTGCGTCTCCGCCGGCATGTTCGGGGCCCTGTTCACGGCCACCTTCCTGCTCCAGGAGCGGCGGGGGCTGGACCCGCTGGCCACCGGCCTGCTGGTACTGCCGCTCACCGCGTGCATGGCCGCCGGTGCGCCGGCGGCCGGGATACTGCTACGGCGGTGGGGACCGCGCCGGACCGCGCTCGGGGGTACGGCCCTCGTCGCCGCCGGAATCGCCGGGCTCTGCGCCTGGTCCGGGCCGGCGGTCACGGCGGCGTTCGCGGTGCTGGGCGCGGGCTTCGCCACCGTCATGGTGACCGCCACCGGGACCGTGGTCGGGGACGCTCCGCCCGGGTGTGCGGGGGTCGTCGGGGGGCTCAAGCAGACCGCGATGAACGTGGGGCCCGCGTTCGGGACCGCCGTCGCCGCGGGTGCCGGGGCCTCGCCGGCGGCGCTCCTCGTCCTGGCTGCCCTCGCTGGGGTCGGGCTGTTGCCGGCGTCACTCCTGCCTCGCGGCGCGCGCCCGGCAGCTGCGGGCGACGTCGTCGGCGAAGACCCGGGCCAGCGGGGAGAGGGCGGACCAACGGCGTACCGCCCAGCCGACCGGGAGGGGCGGCAGGTCGGGGACCGGGACGAGTCGCAGCGGGCCGCCGGATCCGGGTACCCGCCAGCCGGGCAGCGCGGGCACGACGGCGTGGCCCAGCCCTAGTTCGGCCAGCAACAGGGCGGTGTCCCAGTCGGCCACCCCGGTGTCGGAGCGGATGGCGATGCCCGCTTCGGCGAGGGCGGCGTCGAGGTGGGCACGGGAGGTCGAGTTCTCCGGGAGCCGGATGTGGCGGATGCCGGCCAGGTCGGCGGTGTCGATGCGGGGCCGGGAGGCGAGGGGGTCGTCGGCGCCGACCGCGAGGACCCAGGGCAGTTCCATGACGGGGCGCTGCTCGATGCCGCGCACCGGCTTGCCGATGGTGATCCAGGCGAGGTCCAGGTCCTCGGCTGCGAGGGCGTCGAAGCAGCTGCGACTGGAGTTCTCGGTCTGGAACTCCAGGCTGACGCTCGGGTAGCGGCGGCGGAATCCGACGACCGCCTCGGACATGAAGTGGCGGACGGTCGTCGCCCCCGTCGTGATGCGGACCGATCCGGTGTCCCCGCGGACGAGGTCCTCCAGACGGCGCAGCGCCCCGTCGAGGCCGGCGATGCCGTCGGCGGCGGCCGCCTGGAGGATCCGTCCGGCCACGGTGGGGACCACGCCGCGGGCGTGGCGGGCCAGCAGGCCGGTTCCGATCTGCTTCTCCAGGCGGCGGACGTGCTGGCTGACGGCGGACTGGGTGCAGCCGAGGTCGCGGGCAACGGCGCTGAGACTGCCGGCCCGGCAGACGGCGACGAAGACGCGCAGGTCGTCGAGGGTCATGGATCCAAGCTAGTGCTTGGGGGTTGATAGGGATTCAGAGGATTGACTTGGGTGTACGGCTGGACGACGATCTTTGCGGGTCCCAGGGCGGCAACCCGTCCCCGCCCGCGCCGCCGGTCCGGACGCGGGGAAGGGCGGTGACGGGTGCCGACCCCTCACGAGAACCGGAGTCGAGCCATGACCACCCCGGCAGCACCGGAGCCCGTCGAACGGCCGGGGAGCCGCACCGCCGGCGCACTCGCGCTGCTGCGCGGGCTGGGCGCCGAGCGCATCCCGCATCCCGGCGGGACGCTCCTCGCCCACCTCGTGCGCGTGGAGGCACTGCTCGCCTCCTGGGGTGCGCGGCCCGAGCTGCGGCTCGCCGGCCTCTGCCACGCGGCCTACGGCACCGACGGCTTCGCCACCGCCCTGCTGCCGGTGGGCCGCCGGGCCGACCTGGCCGCGGTCATCGGGGACGGGGCCGAGGCGATCGCCTACCTGTACGCCGGCTGCGACCGCTCGGCCTCGTACCCGCTGCTCACCGCCGGTACGGCGGCCTTCCGGGACCGGTTCACGGGCCGCGTCCACTCCCCGGACCCGGGGGTGCGGCGGGACTTCGCCGAGCTGACGGCCGCGAACGAGCTGGACCTGGCCCGCACCGACCCCGCGTTCCGGTCGGCGTACGGCCCGGACCTGCGCGAGCTGTTCGACCGTTGGCGGGGGCTGCTGAGCGGCCCGGCACTGCGGGAGTGCCGGGCCGTACTCGCGGACGCCTGACGCCCGGACCGGACAGGGCCGGGCCGGGCCGTGGGGCCGGGCAGTCGGGCCGTGCGGCCCGGGTCAGGGCGCGGACGGCCGGGCGGGGACGGCCGGCACCGGGTCTGCGGCCGGGACGGTGGTACCGGTGGCGGTGACGGTGAACGGCCCGGACTTCGTACCGGACTTCACCCACAGCACGCCACCACGGTCGGCCGGGTCGAAGTACCAGCCGGTCGCAGCCGCGTCGTAGGCGGCCTTGGAGGTCAGGCGCGTGAGGACGGCGCCGTCGGAGGTGACCCGGCCGGGCGCGGAGGCCACGTGGAGGGTGAACTCGTAGCCGCGGGCGGCGGGCTTGCCCGCGTAGTCGCCGACGGAGGCGCCCACGGAGACGGTGACCGTGCCCGGTCCGGCGGCCGGGGCGGTGACCTCGACCTGCTGGCGGGCGTACGCGCCGGACTGGTGGGCCCGGGTGAGGCCGTCGTCCTCGTACAGGCTGAACGAGGAGGCTCCGCGCGGGTGGATGTCGTAGGTGAGGGTGGAGACGGGCTTCTCCCCGGTGTGGTTCATCTGCGGCCACATCGGGACGATCGCGCCGCCCTTGACGAACAGCGGCAGGGTGTCGAGGGGCGCCCGGTAGCCGTCGAGCCGCCCCGGCCCGGCGTACGTCTTCCCCGTCCAGTAGTCCGTCCACGTCCCGGCGGGCAGGTGGATGCCGTCGCGGACGGCGGTGTCGGAGACGACCGGCGCGACGAGGAAGGAGTCACCGGCCATGAACTGGCCGCTGGTGAGGTTGCCCCGGGCCACCGGGTCGTCGGGGTATTCGAGGACCATGGCGCGGGTCGTGGGCACGCCGGTCTCGTGGGCGGTGCGGCTCATCGTGTACAGGTACGGCATCAGGCGCATCTTCAACTGGAGGTACTTCCGGTTGATGGACCGGTAGGGCTCGTCGAAACGCCAGGGCTGCTTGTCCTGGTAACCGGGGGACGGGTTGGTGGCGCCCCAACCGGACATGGTCATGAAGACCGGGGTGAAGGCCTTCCACTGGAGGTCGCGGGTGTAAGTCCGCGGGCTGCCGCCGAAGATGCCGTCGACGTCGCCGGCGACGTAGTTGAGCCCGGAGAGGCCGGCTCCGGCGATGGCGGGGACGTGCCAGCGCATGTCGTCCCAGGTGCCGTACGTGTCGCCGGTCCACACGACGGCGTTGCGCTGGGTGCCGGCCCAGCCGTCGACCGTCCAGACGAACCGGCGGGCGTCGGAATTCTTCTCGATGCCGTCGACGGCCTGCTGCACGCCCCGGAACGCGTACGCGTAGCCGCTGCCGATCCAGGCCACGTCGGTCTTCACGGCCCGGGAGCCGGCGGAGCCGACCTCCCGGGCGATGTCCGCGAGCCCGGTGGAGGTCCACAGACCGGTCCTGAAACCCCTGGCCCGCAGGGCGTCGACGGTCTGCTCCAGGGGGGCGGTGTAGCCGCAGCCGTAACCGTCGTTGGGCAGGAACCAGCCCGAGGGCATGTCGGCGGCCCGGGCGTCGTCCGCGTACCCGACGACGTCGGGGGTGGTCTGGTGGCGCGGCCGACGGTGGTCGCCCTGGTAGTCGGGGTTGGAGGCGTTGAAGCAGTCGGCGTTGCCGAGTTCCAGGCCCCACAGCGGGGCCAGGAAGGGCTTGCCGCTGACGTCGGTGTAGCCGTCGAGCACGGCCTTGGGGGAGTCGCCGGTGAAGTACCAGGCGTCGAACCGCTTCTCGTCGTGGGTGAGGGCGGTGGGGGCGCCGAACCCGTACGAGCCGGGGGCCCAGGTGTTGCGCATGGCGCCGTAGCCGTTGGTGGACATGTAGAAGGGAGCGGGACTGGCGTTGCCGTTCTCGCGCCACTTGTTGTCGACGGCGACCGGGACGGTCTTGTCGCGCAGCGCCCACTCCCCGAGCCGCAGGCCGGTGCCGTAGAACTGCTCGTCCGTGCCGCGGGTCAGGTACTGGGTGGTGCGGTTGGCGGTCCATGTGGTGGGCCGGCTCTCCGCCCAGACGAGGCTGGTGTTGTCGGCCCGGTAGACGGAGAAGGTGAGGGGCGACTTGTGGACGCGGATGTTCAGGGAGCCGGTGGTGATCCGGTAGTGGGAGCCCGCGTCGGTCCAGCCGGCGCTGACGGGGCCGAAGTCGGTGGTGACGGCCAGGTCGGAGCCGGCCGGGTCGTGGGTGAAGGTGCCGTCGGGCGAGAGCCAGAGCCGGAAGACGTCGGCGCGGGCGATGACCACGCGGGCCTTGGCTCCGCTGGACGTGGTGACGGTGAAGGTGTTCCCCGACCGGGAGAATCCGGTGACGTCCCCCGCCGTGGCCGGGACCGCGGCCGCAGCGGCGGAGGCGGTGAGGCTCAGCGGCCCGGCGGCGGAGAGCCCCGCCATGGCCAGGCCCCCCGCGGCCAGTGCGGCCAGGAGGCCGTGCCGCCGCCCGCGCGGGCTCGTACGGATGCCGAACAGTGTCATGGGCAGCTCCTCGTGCGGTCCGTGTCACGGACACACCGCTTTGGCATGCGCCTGGCAACATAGCGAGCCGCGGAGATCAGTTGGAGAAAGCTGCTCGAACTGGCCGATAAACAAGCAGCTTCGCGCATACTCGGCCACGGGTCCCCCGATCCGTCCGCCGCCACCTGCCCGTGGGAACGGTGCGCGCCTCCCGCGGATCGACCGCCCCGGGCCGGCCGGGGCCCTGGCGCCAGGAGGTTCCCGGACCGGCTCCGGGCCGGGCCCACGGGCGGACCGTGCCGGCTCCCGGCCGGTCAGCGTGCGTGCCCCCGGGCGGCCACCACCAGGCCGGATTCGTAGGCCGTGATCACGGCCTGCGCCCGGTCGCGGACGCCGAGCTTGGTGAAGAGGCCCGTGATGTGGTTCTTCACCGTCGAGACGCTGAGGTCCAGCTCCCGGGCGATCCCCGCGTTGTCCAGGCCGGCGGCGATCAGCCGCCATATCTCCCGCTCGCGCGGGGTGAGTCCGGCGGGTTCCACGGCCGCTGCCGGGCCGCACGGCGGTTGGGGGGTGCGGACGTACGCCGCGATGAGCCGGGTCAGCAGCCGCGGCGCCACGGCCGCCTCCCCGGCGTGCACGGTGCGCACGGCGGCGGTCAGCTCCTCCGGGGAGACGTCCTTGGGGAGGAAGCCGTGGGCGCCGGCGCGCAGGGCGGCGACGACGTACTCGTCCATGTCGAAGGTGCTCAGGGCCAGTACCCGGGTCCCGGGGAGGGCGCGGGCGAGTTCCCCGGTGGCGCCGACCCCGTCGAGGACCGGCATCCGGATGTCCATGACGACCACGTCGGGCCGCAGCCGCCGCGCGAGGGCGACGGCCTCGGCGCCGTCGCCCGCCTCGCCCACGACCTCGACGTCCGGGACCGGGGCCAGGATCAGGGCCAAGCCGCGCCGGACCAGCGGCTGGTCATCGGCGATCAACACGCGGATCACTGGTGCGGCACCTCCTCCCCTCCCCCGGCGCGCTCTCCTCCCCCGGCGCGCGCCCGGTCCCCCGCCGCACCGGCGGGGATGCGGGCCGCCACCCGGAAGCCGCCTCCGTCGACGGCTCCCACCGCCAGGGTTCCGCCCTGGAGGGCGACGCGTTCGCGCATGCCGATCAGACCGTACCCGGACCCCGGCGCCGGAGCGTGCGCCGACTCCGCCCGGTCGTTGCGGACCTCGACGCGCACCTCGGTCGGGCGGTAGGTCAGTCGTACGTGGGTCCGCGCCCGCCCGGCGTGCCGGCGGGCATTGGTCAGGGCCTCCTGGACGATGCGGTACACCGTCAGGCCCACGCTCGGCGGCAGGGCGCGTACCGGCCCGTCCACGGTGAAATCGGTCTCCGTCCCGGCGAGTCGGGACTCCGTGACGAGCCGGGCGAGGTCGTCGGCCCCGGGCTGGGGCCCCGGTGGCGTCCCCTCCCGCTCCGGCTCGTCCCCGGCCCGCAGTACGTCGAGCAGCTGCCGCATCTCGCGCAGTGCGATGCGGCCGGAGTCCTCCAGCGTGATCAGGGCCTCGCGGGCCGCGCCGGGGTCGTGGGCCAGGTTGGCGCGGGCGCCTCCGGCCATCAGCTGCATGGTCGTGATGTGGTGGGCGACGATGTCGTGCAGCTCGCGGGCGATCCGGCGGCGTTCCTCGGCGACGGCTCGGTCGGCGAGGAGGGTGCGGTGGACCTCGGCCTCCCTGGCCCGACGGCGCACCGCCGCACCCGCGCCGGCGCACAGGAGTGCGGCGACCGTGTTGCCGAGCAGGCCCCACAGCCAGGATTCCGGGGCGCTGCCGTCGCCGGAGTGGCCGAGCAGGGACAGCGGTACGGTCGCGGCGGCCCCCCCCACCCCCACCCGCCCCCCGTTTAACCCGGCCACCCAGTAGAGGGCGACCGCGATGGCGGC
>NZ_JBHWJJ010000030.1:27871-72370 GCF_042732005.1 Streptomyces sp. NPDC059851
GGGGTGTGTGTTGCCCCGCCGCCCCCTCAGGGTGGTGGGGGGGGGGGGGCGGGGGGGGGGGGGGGGGGCCCCGGGGGGCGGGGGGGCGGCGCGGGGCGCCCCCCCCCCCCGCGACGCGCCCGCCGTTGAACCGGGCCACCGAGTAGAGGGCGACGGCGAGGGCGGCCCCGAAGTGCGGGATCAGCGGGGTCGTCAGGTTCAGCAGCACGCCGAGGGCGAGGACGGCCGCCAGCGTCCCGAGGGCGTGGCGGCGCCGGAGCACCAGGCACAGCCCGGCCGACACCAGCAGGGCCAGTGCGGGCACGGTCAGGGGCCGGCCTTCGCCGGTGACCCCGAGCGAGTAGCCGGTGAGGTCGACGGCCGCCGCCCCGACGGCCACCAGCGCGTCATTGCGGCTCCAGGCGAACGCCCGGGCCGGCGCCCGGGTCCGGGAACCCGCGGCCGGGTCGGCCGGCGCGCAGGCACCGGCCGACGAGCCGGCGGCTGCGCCCGCGGGCCGGGCTCCCGTGGCGGCGCGGCCCGGCGGGGCGGTCCACGACGTCAGCGGGGAGTCGTGTGTCCTGTCGTGGCGCGTCGGCATGCCCGTGCAGTCCCCTCCCTCGTCACCGGCCCCGCCGGTTGCCTCGCCCGGGCCGCGTACCGGTCCATTCTCGCAGCGCTGCCCCACCCCGCCCCGGGCCCTGAGGAGGGTTCCGACCAGGACCGGAGTCCTGGTCCGAGGGGCGCGCACCGGACCCGGGTCCCGGGGGCGGATCCTCCCCCGCCCCGACGTGTCGGGCCCCGCCGGGTGATGGTCTGAAGGGGCACCGGGGCCGGCAGCCCCGGCCGCACCGTCCGCCGTCCCGTACGAGGAGTCCCCCTTGATCCGCGCCCTGACCGGCTTCGCGATCCGGAGTCCGTGGAAGGTCATCGCCCTCTGGGCGGTGCTCGGGCTCGCCCTGTCCTTCCTCGGCCAAACCCTGGTCTTCCGCGCCACCCAGCCGAGCAACGCCGCGTTCCTGCCCGCGCAGTACGACTCGGCCGCCGCGCTGGAGGTCGCCGAGCGCCACTTCGGGTCCACCCCGGACACGAACCCGCTGACCGTGCTGGTGGCGCGTACCGACGGCGAACCGCTGTCGGCCGAAGACGAACGGCACATCGACGCCGAGGCCGCGAAGCTCTCCCGGCGGTGGGTCGAGATGCCCGTGTCCCGGGACGTCCCGCCCCTGTTCGCCCGGGACCATTCCCAGGTCCCCCGCCTCGCGCCCGCGATGACCGCCCCCGACCGGTCCTTCCGGCTGCTGTCCGCCGAGTTGACGGGCAATCCGGCCGACCCCGGGCTGCAGGCCACCTACCGGGCCTTCCGCGAGCACGCACGGGCCGCCTTCCAGGACGCGGGGCTGCGGACCGGCTTCACCGGCCCCCTGGCGGACACCGTCGACGCGGGCGATGCGGAGAAGACCCGCTCGCTGGTGGCCGGGTTGGTCGTGGTCGGGGCGATCGCACTGCTGCACGTACTGGTCTTCCGCAGCCTCCTCGCCGCGCTGCTGCCGCTCCTCGCGGTCTCGGTCGTGGGCGGCGCGGCCACGGGCACGGTCGTGGTCGCCGCGCTACTGACGGGCGTCGAACTCTCCCCGTCCACCCCGGCGTTGATCAACGTGGTGCTGGTCGGCATCGGCATCGACTACTTCCTGTTCCTGCTGTTCCGCTTCCGCGAGCACCTGCGCGACCGTCCCGGGCGGTCCGGCCGGGCGGCGGCCGCCGCGGTCGCGGGCCGGGTCGGTACGGCGATCACCTCGGCGGCACTCACCATCGTGGCGGCGTTCGCGACGCTCGGGGTGGCCTCCTTCGGCCAGTTCCGGGTGCTGGGCCCGGCCGTCGCGGTCTCCGTCCTGGTGATGCTGCTGGGCAGCCTGACGCTGATGCCGGCGCTCCTGGCCGTGTGCGGGCACCGCATGTTCTGGCCCTCGCGCGCACTGGACCGCCAGCCCCCGGCCGGGGTGGCGGCACGGCTCGGCGGGCTCACGGCCCGGCGCCCGCTGCTCCTCGTCCTCGCCTCCACGGCCCTGCTCGGCGCGCTCGCCGCGGGGCTCGCCGGGATAAGGATGGACTACGGCCAGGGCGGGCCGGGCGGCGGGCGCACCGCGTCCGCCCGTACGGCGGCCGAGATCGCCCGGGCCCTGCCCGCCGGGACGGCGGACCCGACGACCGTGTTCGTCACCGCCGACCACGGCGGGCCGGTGGCGCCCGAGCGACTGGGCGGACTCGCCCGGGCTCTGGCCGGGGTGCACGGTGTGGGCCGCGTGGCCCCGCCCGTGTTGAGCGAGGACGGCCGGGCGGCACGCATCGACCTGTTCCTGGCGGTCGATCCACAACACCAGGAGGCCCGCGACCTCGTGTCCGGACCGGTCCGGGACACGGTCGCCGCGCACCGGCCCGCGGGTACCGAGGCGCACGTCGGCGGCACGGCCGCGGTGTTCGCCGACATCTCCGCCGCGGTGGAGGAGGACCTGCGGGTGGTCTTCCCGGTGGCGGCGGCCCTGATCGCGCTGATCCTGCTCCTTCTGCTGCGGAGCCTGCTCGCCCCGCTGGCCCTGATGGTCTCGGTCGGTCTGGGCTTCGCCGCGACCCTCGGTGCCGCCGCCTTCGTCTTCCAGCACGCGCTGGGCCGGCCGGGCGTGGACTTCACCCTCCCGCTCGTCCTGTTCCTGTTCGTGGTCGCACTGGGCACCGACTACAACATCCTGGTGACGGACCGCATCCGAGAGGAGATGGAACGGCCCGGTCCGGCCCGTGCGGCGGTGGCCCGCGCCGTGCGGCACACCGCGCCGGCCGTCGCGACGGCCGGTCTGGTGCTGGCCGTTTCCTTCGGAAGCCTCGCGGTGAACCCGTCCGCGTCCACCCGGCAAACGGGGTTCGCGACGGCCCTGGGGATCCTGCTCTCCGCGTTCGTCCTGTCCATCGTGTTGGTACCGGCGCTGGCCGCGCTCCTGGGCCGGTCCCTGTGGTGGCCGGGCGCGGCCGCCCCGGCCACCACCGGCCACCACACCGCAGACCGCGGCTGGGGACCGGCGGCCGGACCACGGGCCGAGGACGTCGGAGGCGGGCGGACGCGGCCGCACACCCCCGTCAGCTGACGCGGAACCCGCCCGTGGCGCGGTCCCGGTGGAAGGTCAGCCGGTCCCAGGTGGGGAAGGCGAGGTCCGTGACGGCGAGCAGCCGGCCGGAGTCGTCGTGCAGCACGCGGCGCACGGTCAGGCCGCAGGCGGGGACGGTGGCCTGGGGGTGGCTGCTGCGGGTCATGGTGATGGTCTCGGCGACACGGCCCCGCTCGGCCGCCCGGTCCAGCCACCGGTGGAGGGGGCCGAGGTCCTCGTCGCGCACCGCCGCACGGTCGCGGTAGGCGGCCAGTTCGGGAGTCTGCGCCACGGCGCTCGGGCAGAGGTAGGTCACGGCGTGCTGCAAGGTCTGCCCCGCCGGGCCGCGCTCGCGCCGGTGGTGCACCAGCGTGCGCTCGCCGCCCCGCAGGCCGAGGAGCGGGGCGAGCCCGGGTGGCACGGTGACCAGGGCGAGCCAGCTCTGGGCGACCACGGCCGTGGGCGCCCCGGCCGGGCCCGCGTGGGGTGCGGCGGCCGGCCCGGCCCCCCTCGCACCCCCGGACACGACCTCGGACGCGGCGGGGACCGCGTACTCGTAGGGCCCCTCGGCCCCGTGGGCCCCGTAGACCCTGTCGGCCCCGGACCGCGCGGGCGGGCCGAGGACGGTGGGGGCGCCGGGGACCACGGGCGGCGCGGGCAGGGCCGCACGGGTGCCGCGGCGTTCGGTCACGATGAGGCCGGCCTCCCGCAGGTGCTGCAGCGCCGCCCGGACGGTCTGGCGGTTGACCCCGTGGCGCGCGGCCAGGGTGCGCTCCGAGGGGAGTCTGCCGCCGGGGCCGTGCACGCCGTCTTCGAGCTCCTGCCACAGCGCTGCGGCGATCCGCTGGTACTTGGGGACGGCGGCCGGGCCGCCGTCCCGCGAAGGGGAGGGCATGGCTTCTCCTCTGACGGGGGGTCAAGGAATGCGGACTGCCCACCCAACGTAGCATTGGTCTATACCTCTTGCCCGGGGTGGAACGAGGCCTCGCACCACCTTGGCCGGATCCCGCCGCCCTCCCGGCCTCCGCCTCCCCCGCCCCTACCGCAGGGGGTTCGGCAGCGGGATGTAGCGCGCGTCCGCGCCGTCCGCCCGGGTCCAGCGCAGCAGCAGGTTCGTCTTGGCCGGCAGGGCGGGGGCCGCGAGCAGTTCCGCGACCTCCGGCAGGCCCCGTTCGGCGTCGTAGCGCAGGAACTCCTGGCGCGCGGCGGGCCACACCATGTCCGCCACCGCGGGGTGCGCCTCGGCGAGGGCTCCGGCCACCTCCGCCAAGTGGTTGACGACCAGGCAGTAGACCAGGCGCTGCCAAGCGGCCGCCCGGTCCGGTTCCGGCAGCAGTTTCACGCCCTCCGCATCGCGGAACAGGGCCTGCACCGGCATCCCGTCCCCGTCGAACGCGACCAGGCTGTTCTGGAGGTGGGCCTCCAGGACGGCACCGTGCCGGGCGAACAGCTCCAGCACCGGCGGCACCACCTGGCGCACGTACGCCCGCCACCAGCCGGCCGGATCGCCGGTACGGGTCAGCGGGCTGTCCGCGTACCCCTCGGCGAGGGCGGCGGCGAGCACGGGCACGGCCCCGGGCACCACGTGCGCGCGCAGCCCGTCGCGGACCAGCACGGCGAGCTCCTCGAAGGCGAAGGCGGCGGTGCGGTAGCCGCGGTCGGCGAGCCAGGCCGCGTTCGACCCGGTGTGTTGCCGCAGTGCGGTGAAGCCCGCCTCGACGGCCGCGTCCGTGCGGCGGAGCTTCAGCAGGTCGTGCCGCCACAGCCGGCGTACGTCGTTGGTGATCCGGACGTCGAGGCTGAACTTCACGAAGAGGTCGCCGGCGGCACCGCCACCGGCGGCCACGCCCTGGCCCTCGCCCCCGGGCACGTACACCGTCCGGACCGAGGCGGTGGGCCAGGCTGCCCGCCGCCCCCGGCCGAGGTGCAGCAGCCGCCCGTCGGCGAAGGCCGCGCGGACCGCGACGGATCCGTCGAGCAGCTCCAGCTGCCACGGGTGGGCGGGCAACAGCCGGTAGCCGGCGGGCGGGCGGGGGCCGTCCTGCAGTTCCGCCAGGGCGTCGATCGCGTCGGCCGCGGCGGGTCCGCCCTCCTCCACGACCTGGTCCTCGCGCAGCCCGAGGAAGACCAGCGGGAAGCGGGCGTGGGCCTCCGGCGCGTACGGCAGCCAACTCGCGGCGGGCGCCCCGCCCCGGGCCTTGGGCGCGGGGTGGTGGGGGTGGCCCATGACGAGGGACTGCTCGGACAGGACGTACGGGTCCTCGGGCGGTTCGGCGACGGACCGGGCGCCGAGCAGGGCGGCGATGGCCGCGCGGCTGTCGGCCATCTCGACCGGGAGCTCGTCGTTCGGCGCGCCCGTGTACCGGAGCAGTTCGTCGGCGACGAGCTTCACCAGTGCGGAATGGGCGAGGGGGTGCCAGCCGTCGGCCGTGCCCAGTTCGGGGTGTGCGGGCCGGCGGCCGGGGCGCACCCGCAGCAGCCGGCCACTGCCGCGCAGCCGGTGGACGCCTCCGCCCTCGGGGTCGGCCGCCTCCCGCAGCAGGCAGTTGAGCAGGGGGGCGGCGGCGCGTGCGTCGGCGACGGCGTTGAGGTCCACGGATTCCATTCGGTCCATCCCATGCGCCGGAAGCCCGTTGCGCGGACGACCGGCCGTGATCATCAGTATCCGCGATGATGACGTGATCACCGCAACCATCCGCGAGAGCGAGAGGAACAGGGTGCTGCACCCCGGCATGAACCTCCCCGACTCCCCGGCCGAAGAGGCCGTATCCGCCGAACTGGCCGACGTACGCCCCGAACTCGGTGCCCCGTACGAGTCCGCCCTCGGCGGCGCCCGGGCCGCGGTGCTGACCCGGCTGTGGCGGGCGCTGGCGTACGAACCGCTGCCGTGGGTCGTGCGCCGCGAGCGGGGCTCAGGCGGCCTGGCCCTCCTGCTGGCCGACGGCAGGCGACTGGAGGGCCCGCCCGCGGACCCGTACGCCACCGGCGCGCACGTGGCCGAGCTACTCCTCGACGGCACCCCGTACCGGCAGGCCGGGCGGCTGATGGCGGCCCTGCGCGTGCCGCACGGGGACGCGTTCGCCGCCGAGCTCGACGGCAGCACCGCCTCGCTGGCCCTCTCGCGGGCGGGACAGCCGTCCGCGGGCGAGCCGGACCCGGAGACCACCCGGGAGTGGGAGCAGCGGGTGGTCGACGGGCACCCGTACCACCCGAACTGCCGTTCCCGCCCCGGGTTCTCGGTGGCCGAGCAGCTGGCGTACGCACCCGAGCACCGGCCGGTGGTGCAGCTCGGGCTGGTGTCCGTACGGGCCGAGGAGTGCTTGGTCACGGGCGACTGGCCGGCGGAGCTGCGGGCCGGGGGCCGGATCCTGCTGCCGGTGCACCCCTGGCAGGCGGAGCACGTCCTGAAGCAGACGGGCCGGGGACCGGACGCGCTGCACCCGGGTGGGACGGCGCATCCGCTGATGGCGCTGCGCACGCTCAGCCCGACGGCGGGCGGTGCGCACGTCAAGACGGCGCTGAGCACCCGTCTGACCTCCTCCGTGCGGGACATCTCGGGCTATTCGATCGAGACGGCGGAGGCGGTGTCCGCCTTCGCGCAAGCGCTGGCCGAGCGGCTGGACGGGCGGCTGCACATCACCCGCACCCTGGGTGCGGCGGCGCACGACCCGGACCTGGCCGCGGTGCTGCGCGAGCCTCCGGAGGCGTACGCGGACGCGGCGGCGGGCGAACGGGTGGTGCCGGTGGCGGCGCTGGCCGGGGCGGCGTTCGCCCGTTCGGCGGCGTGGCAGGCGGCGTTCGCCCGCCTCGCGCTCTCCGTGTGCCTGCGGGTGCTGGACCTCGGGGTGGCGCTGGAGGCCCACGGGCAGAACCTCCTCGTGGTCCTCTCCGCCGACCACGCCCCGCTGCGGCTGGTCTACCGGGACCTGGCCGACATCCGGATCAGTCCGGCCCGGCTCGCCCGACACGGCGTGCCGGCGCCGCCGGTGTCGGGCCGGCTGGTCACCGACGACGTGACGGCCTTGCGGCGCAAGTTGTTCGGCTCCCTGCTGGCCGGAGCCCTGGGGTCCACGGCCGGGTCGGCAGGGGCCTTCGCGGAGGTGCTCGGGCGGGCGGCGGACGGGCTGGCGCCCACCGCCGACACCGGCGCGCTGCTGGGCGCTCCGCTGCCGGCGAAGGCGCTGACCCTGATGCGGCTCAGCCCGGGGCTGCCGGGCGACCAGTGGACCGGCCTGGACAACCCGCTGATCGGTGGTGAGTCGGGCGGGCGCGCGGGCTAGTCTCCGGGGGCATGAGCGAGACCTCGTACCTGAGCTCCGTACGGGCGTCCTACGACGCCGTTGCCGTCGACTACGCCCGGCTGTTCGGGTCGGACCTGGACGGCAGACCGCTCGACCGGGCCATGCTGGCGGCCTTCGCCGAGTGCGTGCGGGGCGGAGGGGGCCGCGGGGCGGCCGGCCGGGTGGTCGCCGACCTGGGCTGCGGTCCGGGCCGGATCACCGCCCACCTGGACGCGCTCGGCCTACGGGCCTTCGGGGTCGACCTCTCGCCGGCGATGGTGGCGGTGGCCCGGCGGACCTATCCGGGCCTGCGGTTCGAGGTGGGTTCCATGGCCGCGCTGGACGTGGCGGACGGCGTGCTCGACGGGGTCCTGGCCTGGTACTCCACGGTGCACACCCCGCCGGCCGGGCTGCCGCCGCTGTTCGCGGAGTTCGCGCGGGTGCTGGCTCCGGGCGGGCATCTGCTGATCGCGTTCAAGGCAGGCGACCGGCGGATCCGCCTGGAGCACGCGTACGGGCACCGGGTCGACCTGGACGTGTACTGGACGCCCCCAGAGCTGATCGCCGAACTGCTGGCCGATGCCGGACTGGCCGAGGTGGCCCGCCTGGTACGGCAGCCCGGTGCCCGGGAGGCGGGCCCGCAGGGCTTCCTGCTGGCCCGCCGCGCCGGCGGAGCGGAGCAGGCAGCCGGGGAGGCCGCGGCCCGGGAGGTGGAACCCGCCACCTCCGGGCCGGAACCCGCCGCCGGGCCGGGGCCGGCTCCGGCGCGCTGACGGGCCGCCGGACGGCCGTCGGCCGTTCGGGGGGCAGCGGGGCGGCGGCGGTCCCGCCTGCACGGGGATCGGCGCGGGCGATGGCAGGAAGGAGGAATGAGCCTCCACCGACGCCAACTCCTGGCCGGCGCCCCCCTGGCCGTCCTCGCGGCCGCCGGGTCCTGCCTCGGAGCGGGCTCGGGGTCCGCCGCCGGGGCTGATCCGGGTTCCGCCGCCCGGCCCGGCGCGGGTTCCCCCGTCCGGTCGGGCCCCGGGTCCGGCACCCGGTCGGCGGCCGGTGCGGGAGCGCCCGGCCGGGGCCCGGACTACGGGGCGCTCGCCCGCGGCATCGACGGGCGGGTCATCCTGCCGGGCGACCCCGGCTACCCGGAGGCCCGGCAACTGTTCCAGCCGCGCTACGACACCGTCGCCCCGGCCGCCGTGGCCTACCCGGCGCACGCCGGGGACGTGGCCGTCTGCCTGGACTTCGCCCGCCGCTGCGCGGTGCCGGTCGTACCGCGCTCCGGCGGCCACAGCTACGCCGGCTGGTCCACCTGCGCGGACGGGCTCGTCGTGGACGTCAGCGCCATGGACGGCGTGGTTCCGTCGGGCGCCGGAGTGCGGATCGGCGCGGGCGCCCGGCTCGGCGACGTCAACCGGACCCTCGCCGCCCACGGTCGCGGCATCCCGACCGGACTGTGCCCCACCGTGGGCATCGCCGGGCTCACCCTCGGCGGCGGGCTGGGCCTCGCCTCCCGGGCGTACGGGGCCACCTGCGACCGTCTCACCGGCGCGACCGCGGTCACCCCGGACGGCGTCGTGCGGGAGGTCGACGCCCTCCGGGAGCCGGACCTGTTCTGGGCCCTGCGCGGCGGCGGGGGCGGCAACTTCGCCGTGGTCACCGAACTCCGCTTCGACACCCACCCGGCCGCGGACTGTGCCTACGCCGAACTCCAGTGGACCGACTCCGACGCGGACTCCTCGGCCGTGCTCCACGGCTGGCAGCGCTGGCTGCCCGCCCTGCCCGAACCGTTCTGGAGCCAGGTGGAGTTCCTCCTTCCGTCCGGCCCGCCGCCACCGCCCACCGTCCGCGTGCTCTGCCTCGACGGGCGCGCCGAGCTCGACCGGCAGCTGACCCGGCTGGCCGATCTGGTCGGCAGGCCGTCCCGCGACGCCCGCACCGTCGTCCGCGGCTACGAAGAGACCCTGCGGGCCATGTCCGGCTGCTCGGAGCGGACCGCCGCCCAGTGCCGACTGCCCGGCGCGCTGCCGGGCCGTGGCGCCGAGGGCCGGATCGACCGGGACTCCTACGGCGCCCGCTCGGACTTCTGGCCGGCCGCCGGACTCCCGGACCCTGCGGTGGCCGCGGTCCTGGCCCGGGTGCGCCGGTACGCGCGGGACGTTCCCTCCGGTGGCACGGGCGTCGTGCAGTTCACCGGGGACTGCGGCGGCGCCGTGAACCGGCCGGCGCCCGCCGACACCGCGTTCGTGCACCGCGACAGCGCCTTCCTCACCCAGTACTTGGCCTACTGGCCCGCGACCGCCACGGCCGCCGGGGCCGCCCGGCACCTGGCGTGGCTCGACGGGCTCTGGCAGGACCTGCGCCCCTGGGCGGGCGGGCGCGCGTACCAGAACTACATCGACCCGAAGCTGCCCGGCTGGCGCACGGCCTACTACGGGCCGAACCTCGCCCGCCTCGAAGAGGTCCGGCGCGCCCACGACCCGGGGCGGCTGTTCCGTTTCCCCCAGGCCGTCTAGCGGAGCCCCAAGGAGCCCGACATGCGACGACTGTTGACGGTGGCGGCGATCGCAGCCGCCCTACTGCTGCCGAGCGGGCCGCTGCCCGTGGCCGAGGCGGGCAGCGGTACGCCGCCGGCGACCGGCAGGTGGTCAGCCCGGGAGGCGGAGGCGTTCTGGACGGCCGACCGGATGGCGTCCGCCGCCCCCGTCAACGCGGGCACCCCCGACGGTCCGGCCGCGGCCGCCGAACCCCCGGGCACCGGCACGGACTTCGACGGGATCCCGGTCGTCGGCCGCATGTTCGTCATGAAGGACGGCGGCGCGTACTTCTGCACCGCCAGCGTGGTCTCCTCCCCCGGCCGCAACCTGGTGCTCAGCGCGGCGCACTGCCTGCTCGGCACCGACGCCCGGCAGGTGGCGTTCGTACCGCTGTACACGGCGGAGAACCCGCAGCCGTACGGCATGTTCCCCGTGCTGCGGGACGCGCAGGGGCGGTCGAAGGTGTGGATCGACCCGCGCTACAAGAGCCTCGGGGCCGACGCGGCGGCCACCCTCGACGTGGCGTTCGCACAGGTCGGCCCGGATGCCGACGGGTTCCCGGTCGAGGAGGTGGTCGGCGGGAACCGGCTGGTCACCGACGCGGGCTACGCGCACCCGCAGGTGACGCTGATCGGCTACCCGGCGTCCGCGGCGCGGCCCCGGCTGTGCGTCAACCGCACGACGGAGTTCACGAGTACCGATCCGGGCATCCCCGGGACCTTCCTGCGGATCGACTGCACCGGCTACCCGGGCGGGACCAGCGGTGGCCCGTTCCTGACCCACTACGACGAGGAGACCGAGACGGGGAACGTCGTCGGGGTCATCGGCGGCTGGAAGACCGGCGGGGAGACCGCGGACACCTCGTACAGCTCCTACTTCGGGGCCGACGTCAGGAAGCTGTACCAGAAGGCTGTTGCCGAGGCAGCGGCGGGGTGACCACCCGCACCCAGCGGGTCCGCCGCGGGTTGCCCACGCTGCGGGGCGTCGCCGGGACCTCGTCGGCGTCCAGCGGGTCGGCGGGCGCGAGGGCGAACTGGCGGCGCAGGTCGGCGAGGGCGGCGTGGACCGGTGCCAGGATGACCTCGGCACGCGGGTGGAGACACGCCAGCGCGTGCGCGGTGGTCTCGATGGTCTCGGCGGCGTCCTCGGCCGCCGTACGGCTCCACCCGCCGGTCCGGGCGGAGCTCCAGGGGGCGACGGCGTCGTAGAGGTGACAGGCGGCGTCGGCCGCGGCGTCGGCCCGCTCCCCGACGCCGGGGGCCGCGAGGGTCGGCAACTGCTCCATGCCGGGTCAACGAGCGGGACGGCCGCGGGGAACGAGCCGGCCCGCCCGTATCAGCCGGCCGGCCCGGTGCGGCGCCGCAGCCGTCGGGCGGCGGCCTGTGCGCCGGCCGCGGTGGCGGCGGCCAGGGCCAGCCCGAGCGCCGCGTCGCGCGGCCGGGTCGGCCGCAGCACCCCGGCGCGCCGGAGCCTGCCGCGGGCCCAGACGGTGAACGGGACGACGAGCAGCGGCGAGGTGACCACGCCGGGGGTGTAGCCGCGGGTGGCTGCGGCCTGGGCGACGTGGACCAGGCCGTGCAGGCCGAAGGCGTTCAGGGAGGCCTGGTAGAAGGCGGACCGCCCGCCGGTGCGGTACCCGTCGGCTGCGGCGGCGCCCACGACGACGGCCGCGACGGCGACCGCGGTGGCGAACTCCCGCCCGTCCACCGAGCCGAGGCGGTCCCACACCCGGTCGGGCACCCCGGGGTGGCGGGCCCGCAGCACGGGGACCCGGTCGCGGGACCAGCGCCCCATCGTCGCGATCTCCTCCGTGTCGTGCACGGCCCAGGCTGCCAGCAGACCGAGCGTGGCCGCTGCGGTGACGCCGGCCGGAGCAGTGGCCGGTGCAGGGGGCATGGCGGGGGTCCCGGGTGCGCTCATGGGCCACAGTCTGCAAGATCGACAGCCGCGGCGGGAGCGGTATTCGGCCGAACTCGCCTTCAGCGCACACCAGATGCCGGTCCCGGGGTCGGCCCCCGTACGACATCCGGGCGGTGGCCAGGGGCGCCTTCGCGGCGCATACGCTGGTCGGACCATGAGCGATCGCGATGAGCCCCGCAGCCGTTCCCGGTTCCGCCGGCGCCCCCGCGCGGTGGAAACCGACCCCGCGCCCGCGCCCGCGGCCGGCGTCGCAGCCGCCGACCCCGACCCCGACCCCGGCCCCACCCCTGCACCGGCACCGGCACCGGCACCGGCCCCTGCGGGACGCGGAACGCGGGCGCCGACGGCCCGGCTCGGCCGGATGCTGCGCTCGCCCGTCCGGCCGGGGGAACCGCTGTTCGCGCAGGCACCGAAGGCCTGGCAGCGGCTGCTGCCCTTCGCCGTGACCGCGGCGTGCGTGGCGTCCCTCCTGCCCGTCACGGTCGTGGTGCTGAGCGACGCGTACGGGGTCGGCGGAGGCTGGGCGGGGGCGCTGGGCGTGGCCCAGACCGTGCCGCTGCTGCTGGCCTTGACCCGGCCGCTGCGCGCCTGGGCGGTCGTGCTGGGCGCGGACACGGTGGGGGCACTGGTGGTGCTCCAGTCCGACGGCCTGACGGGGCTCGCCTGGCCGTGGACCCCGATGGGCATCGTCGGCTACCTGGTGGTGATGGTGTGCCTGGGGCTGCGCGAGCCCGTCAGGACGCTGGTCGGGGTCTGGCTGACGACGGGTGCGGTAGGGGTGGTACTGGACTTCTTCCAGCCGGCGGGGACGACGGACACCGTCGCCCTCCTCTTCGTCCTGAGCGGGGCGCTGCTCGCCGTGACGGGGTCCCTGCGCGGTCTCGGCGACGCCCAGCGGCGGATCGCCGAGCAGGAGAGCATCAGCGAGGCGGAGCGGGCCCGGCGCACGTTGCTGGAGGAACGGGCGCGGATCGCCCGCGAGTTGCACGACGTGGTGGCCCACCACATGTCGGTGATCACCGTGCAGGCGGATTCCGCGCCGTACCGGCTGCCGGGCATGGCGGAGCCGGTGCGCGAGGAGTTCGCGGCGATCGCGGCGAGCGCGCGGGAGTCGCTGGGCGAGATGCGGCGGCTGCTGACGGTGCTGCGCAGCGACCAAGGGAACGGAGCGGACGGCGGCGCCGGCGGCCCGGGCGGTGCGGGCGGTGCGGCCGGTGCCGAACGGGCGCCGCAGCCCGGCATCCGCCGCATCCAGCAGCTCGTCGAGGCGACCGTACGGGCCGGACAGCCGGTGGAGTCGTCGCTGGCCGCCGGGGCGGACGAGGCGGTTCCGCCGGCCGTGGGCCTGTCGGCGTACCGGATCGTACAGGAGGCCCTCGCGAACGTGGTGCGGCACGCCCCCGGGGCGCGGGCCCGCGTGTCGGTGACGTACGACGCGCAGGAGGTCCTGGTCCTCGTCGTCAACGGGCCCGGCCGGGACGGCGCTGCGGTGCTGGAGACCGCGGGCACCGGGCACGGCCTGGTGGGGATGCGCGAGCGCGTACGGTTGACGGGCGGGACGCTGGACACCGGTCCGCTGCCCGACGGCGGCTTCCGGGTGGCCGCCCGCCTGCCCCTGAACGGATCGAGCGAGGACGCCAGTTGACCATCCGAGTGATCGTCGTCGACGACCAGGCCATGGTGCGTGCCGGTTTCGCCGCGCTGCTGTCGGCACAGGCCGACATCGATGTGGTGGGCGAAGCCCCCGACGGGCGGCAGGGGGTGGCCCTGGCCCGGTCGGTCCACCCAGACGTGGTGCTGATGGACGTGCGGATGCCGGAGCTGGACGGGCTGAGCGCGGCCCGGGAGGTCCTCGACCCGCCGCCCGGGGTGGTGCACCGGCCCAAGGTGCTGATGCTGACCACCTTCGACATCGACGACTACGTGTACGAGGCGCTGCGCGCCGGCGCGTCCGGGTTCCTGCTGAAGGACGCGCCGCCCGCCGACCTGATCTCGGCGGTCCGGGTCGTCGCGTCGGGCGAGGCCCTGCTGGCGCCCTCGGTGACGCGGCGTCTGATCGCGGACTTCGTGCGGCGGCAGCGGCCGGCCCCGCGCCGGGACCCGGCGCTCCGACTGAACGGGCTGACCCCGCGCGAGAGCGAGGTGCTGGAGCTGATCGCGCGGGGGCTGTCGAACCAGGAGATCGCCGGGCACCTGGTGGTGGCCGAGCAGACGGTGAAGACGCACATCGGGCGGGTGCTGGCCAAGTTGGACCTGCGCGACCGGGCGCAGGCGGTGATCTTCGCGTACGAGGCGGGAGTCGTGCGTCCCGGCGACGGCGGCTGACCTCTTCCCCGGCCGGCCCGGTCGGGTACTCCTCCACCCCCTACCCGGGTATGAAGTCCCGCTTGGCTCCCCGGTCCGACGCGGCGGCGGACACCTCCTTCCTACCTTCCTCGGCGTCACGAGGAGAGGAGAAGGGGCATGCGCCGCTTCGGAAGGACCCTGGCCGCTGCCGCGATGGCGTTGGCCGTGGTCGCGGGGACCGTCGGCTGGGCCGCCGGGGACGGTCTGCAGACGGCGGTCACCGGCCCGCCGCCGGGGGCGTCCGCGTGGCGGGCCGACAGCGCGTCCGGGCGGCCGCTGCCCGATCCGGCGACCGCGTCCCCGTACGAGGTGGCCCGTTTCTTCGCCGGGCTGAACGAGGCGGGGCGGCGGGATCTCGTCCGCCGGCACCCGCTGGTGGTGGGCAATCTGGACGGGGCCCCGGTCGCCCTGCGGTACGAGGCCAACCGGCTGGCGGTGGCCGCCGCGGGGCGGGCGCACTACGCACCGCTCGCCGCGCCCGGGCGGCAGGTCCTCGCGTTCGACCCGCGGGGGCGGGGGCAGGTCGCCGAGGTGTTCGGGGACCTGGAGCGGGCCGCGCACGTCGCGGTGGTGGTACCGGGGTCGGACAACGACGCCGCCACCCACGACGCCGGCCGTGCCCCGCACACCGGCCCGGCAGGGATGGCCCGTGCGCTGCACGCCGCGGTCGGCGGGGACACCGCCGTGGTGGCGTGGACCGGCTACACCACACCCGTCGGGGTCGGCCTGGACGCGGCCGCCGGGCGACTGGCGGAGGCGGGCGCCGTCCGGCTGGCCCGGTTCACCGCGGGGCTCGACGCGGTCGGGGCGCCCGATCCGGTGCTGTTCGGGCACAGTTACGGGTCGGTGGTGTGCGGGCTCGCGGCCCGCCACACCGACGCCTCCGACATCGTCGTGTTCGGCTCCCCCGGCGTGCGTGCCGACACCGTCGCCGGCCTGCGCACCCGTGCCCGGGTCTGGGCGGCGCGGGGACCGTCGGACTGGATCGCGGACGTGCCGAACGTGGCGTTCGCCGGGCTCGGCCACGGCGCCGACCCCACCTCGCCCGCGTTCGGCGCCCGTACGGTGCCGGCCTCCGACGTCCGCGGCCACACCGGGTACTTCGTGCCCGGAACCCGGTCGCTGGCGGCGTTCGCCGCGATCGCGAAGGGGCAGGCCCGGTGAGCGCCGCGGCAGCGCTGCGGCGGACGGCCGACCGCATCGAGCGGCGGACGCCCGCCCACCGGGACCGGGCGGTCGACGGGCTGCGGGCGCTCGCCCTGCTGGCCGTGCCGACCGGGCACTGGCTGCTCGGCGGGTTCACCCTCGACGCCGACGGCGGCCTGCACAACGCCAGCCCGCTCTCCTCGGTCGGAGCGCTCGCACCGGCGAGCTGGGTGCTGCAGATGCTCGGCATCTTCTTCCTGGTCGGCGGCTACGCCTCGGTGCTGTCGTACCACCGGCGCGCGGGCTCCACCTGGGACTGGCTGCGGGGTCGGTCCGCCCGGCTGGGGCGGCCGGTGCTCGGGGTCACGGCGGTGTGGGCGCTGGCCGCGCCGGTCCTGTACGCGGCCGGGGTGCCGGAGGTGACGCTGCGGACCGCGGCGACGCTGGTGATCCAGCCGCTGTGGTTCGTCGGGGTGTACCTGGTGGTGACCGCGCTGACCCCGTACTGCGTGCGGGCCGCGCGACGGCTCGGCGGGTGGGCGGCGGCCCCGCTGCTCGTCTCGGTCGCGGTGGTGGACTTCCTGCGGTACGGGCCGTTCGCCGACTCGGTGCCGTCCTGGCTGGCAGTGCTGAACGTCTTGCCGGGCTGGCTGTTCGCCTACCAGCTCGGGGTGTCGTGGGGTGAGCGGCGGATCGGGCGGCGCGGGGCCCGGCTGCTGCTGGTGGGCGGGGGCGTGCTGTTCGCGCTGCTGCTCGTGGTGTTCCACTACCCGGCGTCGATGGTCGGCGTACCGGGGGCGGCGCGGACCAACTCGCACCCGCCGTCGCTGCTGGTGCTGGCTCTGGCCGCGGCGCAGTCGGGGGCGGCGGTGCTGCTGCGGGACCGGCTGGGGCGGCTGCTGGCGCGACCGGCGCTGTGGGCGCCGGTGGTGGTGGTCAACCTGTGTGCGATGACGATCCTGTGCTGGCACCAGACGGCCATGCTGGCGGCGGCCGTTCCCGGCTCGTTCGCGGGCGGGGTGGCGGGTCTGACGACGGCTCCGGACGGTCCGGCCTGGATCGCGGCGCGTTCGGCGTGGCTGCCGGTGTTCGCGGTGCTGCTGGCGGGCATCGCCCGGTACGCACGGCGGTTCGAGGAGCCGTGGACGGGGGTGACGGCGGTGCGGCGGACGGCTGCCGGGCTGCTGGCGGCGGGGTACGCGGTGTTCGCGCTGGGCCTGGCCTGATCCCGCAGTACGACGAGAGCGCCGCTCCCTTCCGGGTGCGGCGCTCTCGTGTCGGCGGTGGTGGGCCGGGGCTCCTTGCGTGTCGGTCAGGCGATCGAGGCCGCGACGATGGCGGCGACCGCCACGTTGCAGCAGGCCGTCACCCAGACCGCCGGGTGCGGCTCCGGGTCCACCACTATGGCGCCGAGCTTGCCCGGGGTCACCCAGTCCAGCACCAGGAAGGCCAGCGCCATCAGGACCAGGCCGAGGATGCCGAAGGCGGCCGTGGACATCAGGCCCTTGGCGAAATCGTCGTACGTCGTCCAGATCGAGGTGAACACGATCCCGCCGATGCCGAGGAGGGCCGAGCTGAGCGTGATCGCCGCGTTGCGGTTGCGCTCCTCCCAGATCTGCTTCGGGAGCTTCCCGGGGGTCAGCACGTCCACCAGGACGATCCCGAGGATCAGCAGGACCAGGCCCAGGGCGCCGTAGGCACTGGTACGGCCAAGTCCGTTGATGATGTCGCTCATTGTGAAGCCTGTCTTCGCGGGGGTGGAAAGGAACCGGTGGGAGGGGCCGGGAGTGGCCGAATCTATCGCACTGCCCGTCGAGGGACCATGGGGAGGTCAGGAAAGAGTAAAGGTCATGGACGGGCCACTGAGTTCACGGGACGGCCGACGACCCGACGGTTGACCTCAAGATTGGTTGAGGTTCTAGCGTTCCCCTCATGGACATGGAAGTCACCGCCTGGACCTCACTGCGCAGCGCGATCGACGCCCAGCAGGACCGCCGCCCCGTCTCCCGGGCGAGCCTGCACCGGATCGCCGCGTTCGCCCGCCCGCACCGCCGTGGGCTGATCCTGTTCCTCCTCCTCAGCGTCGTCACCGCCCTGCTCGCGGTCGCCACCCCCGTCCTCGCCAGCCGGGTCGTCACCACGATCGTCAACGGTGGCGGAAGCTCCACCGTCGTCCGGCTCGCCCTGCTCATCGCGCTCATCGCGGTCGCGGAGGCCGGACTCGGGCTGCTGTCCCGCAAACTGTCGGCCACCCTCGGCGAAGGCCTGATCCTGGACCTGCGGACGGCGGTCTTCGACCACGTCCAGCGGATGCCCGTCGCCTTCTTCACCCGGACCCGGACCGGCGCCCTCGTCAGCCGGCTCAACAACGATGTCATCGGCGCCCAGCGGGCGTTCAGCAACACCCTGTCCGGGGTGGTCGCCAACACCGTGACCCTGCTGCTGACCCTGGCCGTCATGCTGGGCCTCTCCTGGCAGATCACCCTGCTGGCCCTGGTACTCCTGCCGGTGTTCGTGGTCCCGGCCCGCCGGACGGGGGCGCGGATGGCCGCGCTCCAACGGGAGGCGTCCGCCCTCAACGCCGCCATGGGCACCCAGATGACCGAACGCTTCTCCGCGCCCGGCGCCACCCTGGTCAAGCTGTTCGGGCGGCCGGCCGACGAGTCCGCGGAGTTCGCGGCCCGGGCGGGCCGGGTGCGCGACATCGGCGTCCGTACGGCGATGGCGCAGTCGGCGTTCATCACCGCGCTCACCCTGGTCTCGGCCCTCGCCCTCGCGCTGGTCTACGGGCTCGGCGGCTACTACGCGCTGCGCGGCACCCTCGACGCGGGCAGCGTCGTCGCCCTGGCCCTACTGCTCACCCGGCTGTACGCCCCGCTGACCGCGCTGGCCGGCGCCCGCGTGGAGGTGATGAGCGCCCTGGTGAGCTTCGAGCGGGTCTTCGAGGTCCTCGACCTGGAGCCGCTCATCGCGCAGAAGCCGGACGCCCGCCGGGTCCCGGACGGGCCGGTCTCCGTCGAGTTCGACCGGGTCTCCTTCGGCTACCCCACCCCCGACAAGGTTTCGCTCGCTTCCCTGGAGGAGGTCGCGACCCTCGACGCCCGCGGGGGCGACCGGGTCCTGCACGAGGTGTCGTTCCGGGCCGAGCCCGGCCAGATGGTCGCCCTCGTCGGCTCCTCCGGCGCCGGGAAGTCCACCATCGCGCAGCTGCTGCCCCGCCTGTACGACGCGGACACCGGCGCCGTGCGCCTCGGCGGGGTCGACGTACGGGACCTCAGCGCGGACTCGATCCGCGAAACCCTCGGCATGGTCACCCAGGACGGGCACCTCTTCCACGAATCGGTACGGGCCAACCTGCTGCTGGCCCGGCCCGGAGCCACCGAGGAGGAGCTGTGGGAGGCGCTGCGCCGCTCGCGGCTGGACGGGCTCGTCGCCGCGCTCCCGGACGGCCTGGACACGGTGGTCGGCGAGCGCGGGTACCGGCTGTCGGGCGGGGAGCGGCAGCGGCTGACCATCGCCCGGCTGCTGCTGGCCCGGCAGCGGGTGGTGATCCTGGACGAGGCCACCGCGCACCTGGACTCCACCTCCGAGGCGGCGGTGCAGGAGGCGCTGGGCGAGGCCCTTGCGGGCCGGACCGCGGTGGTGATCGCGCACCGGCTCTCGACCGTGCAGGCGGCCGACCTGATCCTGGTGGTCGAGGACGGCCGGATCGTGGAACGCGGTACGCACAGCGCGCTGCTGGCCACCGGCGGACGGTACGAGGAGCTGTACCGGACGCAGTTCGCGCCGGCGGGGGAAGCGGCGGCCGAGCCGGCGCCGGCCGGGGCCTGAGGCGCCCGCCGGGCACGACGTACCGGCCGCGCCCGACGCACGCGTGCTGGCGGCGGGCGCCGTCCGGCGGCAGCATGAGGCGGACAGGTCCCGCACCGCACAGGCAACGTGGAGCAGCAGATGGACATCAAGCTGGAGCTGGTCGCCGTCCCCGTCACCGACGTCGACCGGGCCAAGGCCTTCTACGAGCAGGTCGGCTTCCGTGCCGACCACGACGTCACCGTCAGCGAGGAGATCCGTTTCGTCCAGCTGACCCCGCCCGGGTCGGGCTGCTCGATCGCCCTCGGCAAGGGGCTCACCCGGATGACCCCGGGGTCGCTGGACAACATGCAGGTGGTCGTCGCGGACATCGAGGAGGCGTACGCGGAACTCAAGGGGCGGGGCGTGGAGGTGAGCGAGATCGAGGACCTGCCGTGGGGGTCGTTCGTCCGCTTCTCGGATCCGGACGGGAACCGCTGGGCGGTGCAGCAGACCACCCCCCGTACGGGGGCGGCCGGCCGGTGACGGGTGGTTCTGCTGCGTCCGGTCCGTCACGCGACCGATTCCCGGGGGCCGTTGAACGGCTCCTCCGGTTCCGTCTGCGCGGCCACGCCGTCGTGCGGGCCGGCGATGACGGGGGACGGCGAGGTGACGGGCCGTGAGGGGCCGTGACGTGAGGGACGGCCGGCGCGTGAGGGTGGTGGTCATGGGCGTGACCGGCACGGGCAAGACGACGGTGGGCCGGCTGCTCGCGGACGCCCTCGGCGCCCCGTACACGGAAGGCGACGACCTCCATCCGCCGGCCAACGTCGCCAAGATGTCCGCCGGCGTCCCGCTGGACGACGAGGACCGCCGGCCCTGGTTGGACGCCGTCGCGGACCGGCTCCGCCGGCTGCCGGCCGGCCGGAGCGCGGTGGTGTCGTGCTCGGCGCTCAAGCGGGCCTACCGCGACCGGCTGCGGGACGCCGCGCCCGACGCGGTGTTCGTCCACCTCACCGGGGAACGCACGCTGATCGAGCGGCGGATGGCGGCGCGTACAGGGCACTTCATGCCCGCCGCCCTGCTGGATTCGCAGTTCGCCGCGCTGGAACCGCTCCAGGCTGACGAGCGGGGCGTGGCCGTCGACGTCTCCGGTACCCCGGAGGAGACCACCGGGCGCGCCCTCGCAGCCCTGGCCGCGCTACCGGCCCCGCACCGCCCCTGATCCCGCTTCCTCACCGGCCCTGGAGTCGGGCCACGGCGAGGGCGAGGCCGCTCGCGGCGGTCGCGCAGCGCTCGGCGAGGGACGCGACCTCGGCCCGGAAGGCGGCGGCGTGCGGGCTGTCCTGCCGCTCCAGTTCACCGGCGGCCGCGGCCAGCCGGTCGGCGTGGGCGCGCAGGGCCGCGCAATGGGCGCGCAGTCCCTCGACGGGGTCCGGCCGGGACGGCCGCAGGGGCGCCTTCACCGGGCGCGCCAGGGCTGCACGAGCAGGAGGCCGCCGGTGCCGAGGAGTCCCATGGTGTGGACGCAGCCGCGGTGTCCGGCGGGTGGCGGCGGGTCGGCGGCGGCCCGGGGGTCAGGGCCCGTCTTCCGCCCGGTTCCGTGCCCCCGGGCACGGCTCGGGGCACGGCCGCGGGTACGGCCGCGGGCGCCGTCGCGGGCGCCGTCGCGGGCGCCGTCCCGGTGCAGGAAGGCCCGAACGGCGGCGCCGAGGCCGAGGAGCGGCTCTGCAGTGGCGGCCCGGCCGGTCGCCACCTGCCACCCGGCGTGGTCGTTGAACGGATTCGCGTCGGTGAGGGCACGCCAGGCGAACACGTCGGCGAAGGCCGGGGCCAGCACGGTGAACGCGTGCTCGGTGCCCTGCTCCCGCACCACGCGGCGGAACACGCGGGCCGCCACGGCCTGCCGGTCCTCGTCCACGGCCCGCAGCAACGCTGCCCCGTCGGGGTCTGCCAGCAGCTCGGGGCGGTCCAGGCCGGTCGCCCGGATCCGGGCCTTGAGCCCGCACACGGCGAGGCTGACGGCGAGGCTCTCGCGTCCGGTGAGGATCCCCGCGAGCCAGCCGGCCCGCGCCACGCCCCTGCCGCGCGGGGCCCATCCCAGCCCCGCCGGGTCGGTGAGGGTGCGCAGGAGGGCGCGGCGGGCGAGGCGGCTCCGGCCGCCGCGGCTCCGGTGGGCGGGCGGGTCGGTGGTGCGGCCGTGGTCGGCGGCCGGGAAGCGGGGGCCGAGGGCCAGTTCGGAGGCGTAGCGGGCGGCCTCCGCGACGGCGTCGGCGGCCTCGGCGAGTTCGCGGGACACGGCGCCCAGCAGATCGGCGTCCGGGTCGGTGGACACGGAGGAGGTCGCGGCGTCGGACATGGGAATCCTCGCGGGATGTGGGGGCAGGAAGGAGGAAGGTGTGCCGTCGGCGGCGGTGCGTCAGCGGTGGGTGAGGGTCAGCCGGATGGCGCGCGGGTCGAGGACCGCGGGCAGCGGGCCCGTCGGGTCCAGGACCGGCCGGATGCCGGTGATCCGGCAGCGGCGCAGCACCTCGGCGCACAGGCCGGTGGTCACGGCCAGTCCCAGCCGGCTGCCCGGGCAGCGGCCGGGCCCGTGGCCGAACGGGGACATCCGGACGTCCTCGTCCGCCCCGGGCGTTTTCCAGCGCCCCGGGACGAACACGTGCGCGGCGGGCACGTGGTCGGGGTCGCGCTGGAGGAAGTGGACGGGCAGCAGCAAGCGGGTGCCGGCCGGATACCGCACCCCGCGCCACTCGGTGTCGGTCCGGGTGACCCGGAGCAGGTCGGGCACCGCCGGGTACAGTCGCAGCGACTCCCGGACGCAGGCGACCAGCCGGGCGAGGCCCTCGGGAGCGGCGCAACCGGCGGCCTCCGCAGCGGCCGCTTCCTGCTCGGCGGGATGCGCGCCGAGCAGCAGCAGGGTGCGCAGGACGGTCGCGGGGACGGTGTCCAGGGCCCGCAGCCAGGGGTGCGAGGGGGCGGCGGGACCGGCGTACGGGGTGCCGCGTCCGGCCGGGAGGTGCCCGTCGGCGGCGCCGTGGTCGGAGCGGCCCCGGCGGCGCAGCAGGCCGAGCAGGCCCGCGGTTCCCCGGTCCCCCGACCCGGGGAGGGGTGCGGGTACGGGTACGGCGTCCCGGTCGCCGAGCACGATCCGGCGGACGGCGCGGGCCATGGCCTGGCGGACGCGGACCAGTTCGAGGGTGGTGGCCGCGGTCAGCTGCCGGGCCTCCTCGGTGATCACGGCGTGCAGCGCCTCGCCCGGGAGCGGCGCGGGCTCCGCGGCATCGCTGCCCGCCCCGGCCGGAGCACCCGGTCCGCCGGCCGGTGCGGCGACCGGTTCGGCGTAGAACCGGCCCAGTTCACGGGGGTCCAGGAGGACGAGCACGGTGCCGGAAGGGCCGCGTACCGGGACGGGTGCCCCGCCGTGGCGGGTCCGCAGCTCCCGCAGGGTCTCCGCGGAGAACGCGGGGCGGGCGCCCGGGACACTGCGGACGAAGAAGGGGATCGCCCGGGTGGCGGCGAACCGCACGGACTCGGCGCGCCCGGCGCGTTCCGCCGGCCCGCGCCTTCCCTGCGTGACGGCCGCCCGGGTCGGCCCGCCGGGGGCGGCGTAGTGGAGCATGCGCATCCGGTACCTCCGCACAGCCGGGAACCAACGGTCGGTGACTTCGAGCTCACCGTACGTCGATCTTGGACGGGCCGCGCTCCGAGGACGGGTGGTCCGGGGCCGGGCGGGCGCGTCCGTACGGGCCTGCCGGGCCGCGGCGGCGGCCGGACCCCGGGGCGGCGGGCACAGCCGTACGGGCGATGTGGCTGCGGCGCCGGTGTGACGGCGGCCGCCGCTCAGGCGCCGTGCGGGGGCGCGAACACGGCGTCGCGGAAGGGCCTGCGCAGGGGTTCGCGGGGGTCGGCCGGGAGCAGGACCGCCCAACGCCGAAGGCCCGGGTGGACCCACACGGCGGCGGTGTCGCCGTGAGTCCAGGTGCCGTGGGCTGCGGGGTGCCACAGCAGGCCGCGGGGCGGGGTGAGTTCGCCGGTCCGGATGCGCAGGGACTCTGCCGTCCAGGCACGCGGGACGGGGTGGTCCGCCGGGGACAGGAGGTGGCCGAGGAAGCGGGCGAGGTCGGGGAGGGCGGTGTACAGGGTGCCGTCGGCGAAGCGGGTGCCGGTCATGCCGAGGGGCTGCCACACGCGGGCGGCGGCGAGTTCGGGGAGCGGGCCGCCGCCGAGGTGCTCGGCGAGGCGGGTGAGGGCGGCGGCCGGGGCCGGGGCGGAGCGGCCGCCCGCGTGGGTGAGGAGGTGGTGGGTGGTGGTGCCGGCGGGGGTTCCGGCGGCGGCCTCGGCCCCGTAGGCGCTCAGCGGGGTGTGCAGGTGCAGGGCCCCTTCGGCGACGAGGCCGCCGATCACGGGCCACAGGGCGAGGACACCGGCCAGGTCGCCTGCCTCGTGCCCGGCGGTGTCGCACCCGGATCCGTGGTGGCCGGGGCCCGTCCGGGGGCCAGCCCCGTCGCCAGCCCCGTCGCCAATCCCGTGGCCCGTCGCGTGGCCCGTCGCGTGGCCGGCCGAGCGGGCCAGGACCCCGTCCGGTCCGCCGACCGCCCAGTCGGCCCCCGGGTCGGCGGCTTCCAGGACCCGCCGGATCCGCTCCGCCACGTCGCCGCAGCCGGTTCGGTCGTCGCTCAGGAGCGTCATGGTGCCCCACGCTAGCGACCGCCGGGCCGCCCGCCCGGCCGCGCCGCAGCGGGGCCGGCGCCCGCCACCCGAATGCCCCGCGGCAGCGGTGGGGGGCGGGACGCCCGCGGCGCCCCGCCCCCGGTCAGCCGGCGGAGCCGTGCTCGATCACCTGCCCGGCTGGTTCTTGTCGGGCCGGTCCGTCACCCGCAGCGTGTTCAGCAGCGGCTTGCCGAAGCCGGTGTGCGTGACGAAGCGGAGGTTGAGGACCCCGTCCGTGACCATGACCGTGTAGGTGCGGGTCAGGGCCGTGTAGCTGCCCGCCTCCAGGGCGACGTCCAGGGACGGCAGGACCTGCGTGCCCTCGGCGAGCACGTCGAAGACCCGCTTGTTCGGCCTGGTGGAGGACAGCTCGGCGAAGCCGAGTTCCACCGTGTACGTGCCGTTCGGGACGTTGTCGAAGCGGTATTCGTACATGCCCTCGCGGGCACTGCGGAACAGCTGCTGCTCGTCCGTCCCGGAGATGCCGCGGCCGGTGGACCGCACCGAGCTGCTGCCCTGGTAGCCGTACGAGCCGGGGGCGTACTTGCGGTCCGGGGACCAGCTGTCGCCCACCGTGTCCGTGACCGTGCGGTCGGAGCCGGCGTCCAGGGCGACCTGGTAGCGCGGCACGACCACCTTCACCGGCACGGTGAGCACGGGGCTGCGGCCGCTCACCGAGCCGATCCGCAGGTCGGTGGTGAGGACCGAGCCCGCGGGCAGGCCGGCGGTGTCGACGGCCAGGGTGACCGTGGCCTTGCCCCCGACCGGAAGGTTCGCCGTGTCGGCGGTGGCCGTCAGCCACGGCGCGTCCTCGGCTACGGTGACGGCCGTGTCGATGCCGCCCGTGTTGGTCAGGCCGAGGGTGCGGGTGCGCTTGCGGTCGGCGGTGAGGACGACCTCCACCGACGGCTGGGAGGCGGTGACCCGGCCCGTGGCCAGGGACGGCGCGACCGTGGTGACGCCGCCCGCCTCGACGTTCAGCGCCTCGGTGAGCCCCCGGTAGTTCTCGGCCAGGATCGTGACGGTGTTCCGGCCGGCCCGGGCCTGCAGGGCGTAGCTGCCGTCGGCCGCGGTGGTCGCCGTGACGGCGTCGCTGCCGGTGCCGACGGTGACGGTCGCGCCCGCGATGCCCCCGCCGTCGTTGGCGTCGAGCACCCGGCCCGCGACGACACCGGTCCTGGTGGTGCGGAAGGAGACGACCGTCCCGTCGCTGATGACGGGCGTGTTGAAGGAGTACTTGAAGGCGTCCGTGCCGGTCGCGTTCTCCACGCCGACCGTCGCGGTGGACCCGCCCTTGATGCCGGTGCCGCCGGTCCCCTTGTACGCGTAGGTGACGCTGCCGTCCTCGCCGACGGACGCGGAGAAGGAGAACGTGTCGGCCTGGGCGGACCAGTGGGCCACGTTCCGCCACTCGATCACGTACTGCCGGTGCGGGGCGGTGCCGGTGACGGCGGTGAAGACGCCCGAGCCGCTGCCGGCCGGACCGACGACCAGGTCGTCCCAGAAGGGGTAGAGCGCCGCATTGGGCGTGGCCGTGCTCGGGAGGTCGCCGTTGATGTCGCCGGTGTGGGCGCCGCCGAAGCTGACCGTGCCGTTCGTGCCGATCCAGGCCTGCCCGTACGTCTTGCCGTACAGCGGGAGCGGGAACGGGAGGTCGACGCGCTCGGTGGTGTTGTCGCCGGTCAGCGCGAGCTGGCGGGTGCCTGCCTGGTACGGGCGGCCGCTCGGGGTGGAGCAGGCGTAGCCGTAGCCGTCGGTGCGCTCGGGCAGGGTGAGGGCGACGGTGGTGTCGCCGGAGACGACCGCCTGCGCGCTGCCGCCCGTGACGCAGCGGGAGGCGTGGGAGGCCCGGATCTCGTACGTGCCGTGCGGCAGGGTGACCTCGAAGCGGCCCTGGTCGTCGGCGGTGGCGGTCACGGGGGTGTCGGCGACGGTGACGGCGGCGCCCGCGGCGGGCCCGGCGGGCGCGGTCACGGTGCCGGTGACCTTGCCGGACGGGGCCTGGGTGAGGGAGAAGTCACCGGTGGCGGTGGTGTTCTCGGTGACCGTCGCGGTCGCGGTCTCCTGGCCGTAGCCGAACTTGGCGGCCGTCAGGGCGTACGAGCCCACCGACAGCGAGCGGAAGGTGTACGTGCCGTCGGCGGCGGTGGTCGCCGTCCGGGCGATCGGGCCGGTCGCGGTGACCTTGACCCCGGCGAGCGGGGCGCCGGCGGAGCGGACGGTGCCGCTCAGCGCGCCGGTCGCGCCGCGCGGGGCGGAGGTGACCGCGGCGAGCGCGTCGAGCTTGCCCTCGCCGAAGACGTTGTTGTTGGCGGCGGTGCCGCCGCACTGGCCGTTGTCGGTGTCCTGGGCGGTGGTGCCGAGGAGCGCCTCGGTCTGTGCGATGTCGCCCGTGAGTGCGGGGGCGGCGGACCAGAGCAGGGCGACGGTGGCCGCGGTGTGCGGGGAGGCCATCGACGTGCCGGAGAAGGCCTCGTAGCCGCCGCCGGGGACCGAGGAGCGCACGTTCACACCGGGGGCGGCGATGTTCGGCTTGACGATGCCGCCGGGCCCGGCTCCGCGCGAGGAGAACGGGGCGATGGTGCCGTTGATGTCGAAGGCCCCGGAGCTGTACGAGCCGGCGTAGTCGCCGGGGGACCCGCTGGTGGAGCAGTTGGGGCCGGCGTTGCCGTTGGAGAAGGCGGGGAAGATGCCGGCGGCCCGCCAGGCGTCGACGATCTGGCGGTACCAGTCGTCGTGCACGGCGCTGCCCCAGGAGTTGTTGACGATGTGCGGGGCGAGGTCGGGGCGCGGGTTCTGCCCGTTCAGGTCGGTCGGGGCGACGATCCACTGGCCGGCGGCGAGGAGGGAGGCCTCGGAGCAGGAGTTGGTCTCGCAGCCCTTCGCGGCGATCCAGCGGGCGCCGGGCGCCACGCCGATCCGGTTGGTGCCGTCGTCGCCGACCATGGTGCCCATCGTGTGGGTGCCGTGGTCGTTGTTGTCGCACGGGGCGGCCGTGGGGCAGACGCCGGCGGGGTCGAACCAGTTGTGGTTGTGGTCGTAGGTCCCGTCGGCGTTCTTGCCGCGGTACTGGGCGTTCACGGCCGGGTGGGTGTGGTCGACGCCGCTGTCGATGTTGGCGACGACGATGCCTTCACCGCGCACGCCGAACCGGTCCCACACCTGGGGTGCCTTGATGCGGTCGATGTTCCACTCGACGGCGTCGGCCGCCGTCTTCTCGCGCGTCCCGTCGGCGGGGGCGGGAAGGGTGACCTTGTCGTCGGCGTCGATGCGGGAGACCTCGGAGCGCTGGGCGAGGCTGCCGGCGAGCTTCTGGGTGCCGACGACGCGGACCGCGTTGACGATCCAGTACGAGGTGTACTCGGCCTGGGCACCGTCCAGGGCCTTGATGAGCCCGGCCTGGCTGCGCGCGGCGTGCTCGCGCTTGGTCTTCAGGACGGTCTCCGCCTTGGCCGCCCGGGTGGTCTGGTGCTGGGCGGCGCTCAGGTCGGCGGCGCTGTCGAGGTAGACCCAGAAGGCGGCTTTGCCGGAGTCGCCGAGCTGGGCGCGGAGCTTGGGCTCGATCTTGCGCTCGACCGCACCGGGCGTGGGGCCGGGTTCCGGTGCGGCGGCTGCGGTACCCGCGCCGAGGGGCAGGAGCAGGGCTGCGGTGAGGGCGGCGAGCGCCGCGCGTAAGGGGTGCCGGGATCGACGGGATCGTCGTGTGTCGCGTTGGGCCACGTGTGTCTCCTCGTACGCCGTGTGCAGGTCGTGCGGATAGGACGTGCGTGACGTGCGCGGCAATGGTGAAGGAGGCGTCATGCTCACTACAAGAGTGCCTAACGAGCCGTCGACGCGGCCCGGCCGCCCGGTCCGTCCCGCCCGGTCCGAGCGACCCGCCCGCCCGGTCCGCGGGTCCGAGTGGCCCTTCCGCGGCCCGGGGGCGAGGCTGGGGGCATGACCGGTCCAGCTCCTCGCGAGCCGGCGCCGGACCGCGGACCGCAAGGGCCCGACACCGGCCCCGGCACTCCCTCCGGTGCGGGGCCCGGCGCCACGCCCGATCCCGTGGCCGGCGCCGATTCCGGGGCCGCGCCCGATGCCGCGCCCGGCGCCGTTGCGGGCGCCGCCGGTGGGGCCGGGGTGCCGCTCGCCACCGCCCGAGGCCGGTGGATCGTGCTGGTCACGGTGCTCGGCTCGACCATGGCCCTGCTCGACGCCACCGTGGTGAACGTCGCCCTGCCCAGCATCGGCCGGGACTTCGGCGCGGACCTGGCCGTCCTCCAGTGGATCGTGAACGCGTACCTGCTGACCCTGGCCGCCCTGATCCTCGTCGGCGGCGCGCTCGGCGACCGGTTCGGGCGGCGCCGGATCTTCGTGCTGGGCGTCGTCTGGTTCGCCGCCGCCTCGCTGCTGTGCGGCATCGCCCCCGACGAGGGGGTCCTGATCGCGGCGCGCGCCCTGCAGGGCGTGGGCGGGGCACTGCTGACCCCGGGATCCCTGGCGCTGATCCAGGGCTCGATCGCGGCCGGCGACCGGGCCAGGGCCGTGGGCCTGTGGTCCGGGTTCGGCGGCGTGGGTGCGGCCGTGGGCCCCTTCTTGGGCGGCTGGCTCGTGGACGGGCCCGGCTGGCGCTGGGTGTTCCTGCTGAACGTACCCCTGGCCGCGGCGTGCGTGCCGGTGGCCCTGCGGCACGTTCCGGAGTCGCGGGATCCGTCAGCGCGCGGGCGGTTCGACGTGCTCGGCGCGGCCCTGGGCGCAGTGGCCCTCGGCCTGGTGACGTACGCGCTGATCGAGGCGCGCTCCGGGTCGCCCGCGGTGGTCGCGTCGGCGGTCGTCGGGGTCCTGTTGGCGGTCGCGTTCGTCCTGGTCGAGCGGCGGCGGGCCGAGCCGATGATGCCGCCGGACGTCTTCGCCTCCCGGCAGTTCACCGCGGTCAACCTGGTCACCCTGTGCGTGTACGCGGCCTTCGGCGGGTTCTTCTTCCTGATCGTGCTCCAGCTCCAGGTGGTCTCCGGGTACTCGGCGCTGGCCGCCGGGGCCGCGCTGCTGCCGACGACCGTGCTGATGCTGCTGCTGTCGTCCCGGGCGGGGGCGCTCGGGGAGCGGATCGGGCCGCGGATCCCGCTGACGGTGGGGCCGCTGCTGTGCGCGGCCGGATTGCTGCTGATGCTGCGGGTGGGGCCCGAGGCCTCGTACGTGCGGGACGTGCTGCCGGGGATGGTCGTGTTGGGCATGGGCATGGTGACCCTGGTCGCGCCCTTGACGGAGGCCGTGCTGGCCTCGGTGGACCCGGGCCGGGCGGGCCTCGCCAGTGGCATCAACAACGCCGCGGCGCGGGTGGCGGGGCTGCTGGCCGTGGCGGCGCTGCCGCTGCTGGCCGGCATGGGGCCGGACGCCTACCTCTCCGCCGTCCGGTTCGACGGCGCCTTCGGGCGGGCCATGGTGTGGTGCGCGGGGGCGCTGGCCGTCGGCGCCGCCCTGGCCTGGGCGACCGTGCGCCCCCCGCGGCCCGGGGCGTGCCATCCGCAGTGCCGCACCCACTGCGCGCTGACCGCTCCCCCGCTGGAGCCGTCCGAGCAGGGCCCGCCCGCTGCTTGACTGAAATTTCAGTCAGTGCGAGTGTTGGCCTGGCCTGACCAAGCTTTCAGTCAGGCCGCAGTGGAGGCGCGCACCAGCCCCACCCGTTCCCCGGGAGACCGATCCACATGACACCCAGCCGCAGGACCGTGCTCCGCTCGGCCGGCGCCGGGGCCGCCGGGGCGGCTCTCACCTCCGCGGGCGCGCAGCCCGCACAGCCCGCACACCCCGCACTGCCCCCGCACCCGGCACGGCCGGCGCATCCCGCCCCGGTCTGGGCCGCTGCGGGCCGGATGACCGTGCCCCGTGACGAGGTCCCGCACCTGCGCACGTGGATGGCCTGGCCGTCCCGCCGCACGGTCTGGGGCCGCGGCCTCGCCGGCGTCCAGCAGGACATCGCCCTGATCGCCCGTACCATCGCCCGCTTCGAGCCGGTGGTGGTGTGCGCGGCCGACGAGGGCGCGGCAGCCGCCGCCCGGGCCCGCTGCGGGCCGACCGTCACGGTCGTTTCCTCCATCCCCGTCGACGACCTGTGGATGCGGGACACCGGACCCGTCTTCCGCCTGGGCGGAGGTGCGGTGGACGCACTGGGGCTGGGCTTCAACGGCTGGGGCGGCAAACAGTCCCACCGCCGGGACGCCACGGTCGCCCGGCGGGTCGCGGCGCACACGTCCCTGCCGTTCACGGCCGCCGCGTTCACCGGCGAGGGCGGCGCCGTCGAGACCGACGGGGACGGCACCCTCATCGCCACCGAGAGCAGCCTGGTCAACGCGAACCGCAATCCGGGCCTGACCCGGGACGAGGTGGAGGCCCGGGTCCTGGCCGCCTACGGCGCGGAGCGGATGATCTGGACTCCCGGCATCAAGGGCCGCGACGTCACCGACGACCACATCGACACCACCTCCCGCTTCGTCCGGCCCGGCGTGGTGATGGTTCAGCTCCCGCCCGCCGGACGCACCGACATCTGGGCCCGGGACGCCCGCGAGCAGTTCGCGATCCTCTCCGAAGCCACCGACGCACGGGGGCGCCGGCTCCGCGTCATCCCGGTCGAGGGCCCGGACACCCTGCGCTCCACGAACCCGGACTTCGTGGACTCGTACCTGAACTTCCACGTCGTCAACGGCGCGGTGATCACCGCCGGGTTCGGGGACGCGGCCAAGGACCCGGCGGCGCGGCAGGCCCTGGCCGCGGCCTTCCCCGGGCGCGAGGTCGTCCAGCTCGACGTGGACCGCCTGATGGCCGGTGGCGGGGGCATCCACTGCGCGACGATGCAGCAGCCGGCGCCGGACGCGGAAGCACGACCCGGGGCGTAGCCGGGGCGGCGGCCCGCCCGCTGCCGATCGCGGCGCTGCCGCTGCTGCTCGGCGTCCACCAGCTGGTCGAGACCTTGTTCACGGCGTGAATGTTCCGTGGACACCCCTCGTCCGGCGGGCCACCCCTTCGCCACGCCCGGCGCCCTCCCGCTCGCCACGGACCGCCGCCTGCGCCTCCTCGGAGGCGTGCTGACGGCCGGAGCCCTGGCCTGCTCAGCGCCGTGGAGGCTGGAAATCGCCTCCCCCTGGTGCGCCTCCGCCGCGGTCGCGTCCCTGCTCGTACCGGGGTGGGGGCGGCACGCGGGGCCGCCGTCGCGCACGGCCGGAGCGGCCGGAAGTTCTCCGTTCACGGCTAGTGACTTCACAACCCCGCAGCAGTAGAACTCGTTCCCATTCCGTCGAAAGTGAGGAACGTCACATGAGTGACAGAACCCTGCACGGAAACGACTCCAAGGAAATCTCGCGGCGCGGATTCATGGCGGGAACCGGTTCCCTTCTCGGGGCCGTCGCCCTCGCCGGGCACACCCGTGCTGCCCACGCCTTCGACCGGACCGCCGCGCCGGCCGCGGCAGCCGGGCCGATCGAGTCCGGGGCCGACGTTCCCGTCCTGGTCATCGGCACCGGCTACGGGGGTTCCGTCGCCGCCCTGCGCCTCGCCGAGGCCGGGGTGGACGTCCACATGGTCGAAATGGGCATGGCCTGGGACACCCCGGGCCCGGACGGCAAGGTGTTCTGCAACACCACCAGCCCGGACCACCGCGCGTACTGGCTGCGGACCCGCACCAAGCAGCCGCTGAGCAACTTCCTCGGCTTCCCCCTCGACAAGGACGTCCCCCGCTACACCGGGATCCTCGACGCCGAGGAGATGGGCGGCATCACCGTCTACCAGGGCCGCGGAGTCGGCGGCGGCTCACTGGTCAACGGCGGCATGGCCGTCACACCGAGGAGGGCGAACTTCCCCGCGATCCTGCCGTCCGTCGACCCCGAAGAGATGTACGCCACCTACTACCCGCGTGCCAACGCCGGCCTCGGCGTCGGCCTGGTCGACCCGGCCTGGTTCGACTCGGTGGACTGCTACCAGTTCGCCCGCGTCGGCCGCAAGCACGCCCAGCGCTCCGGCTTCCCCTTCGTCTTCGTCCCGGACGTCTACGACTGGGACTACATGGAGCAGGAAGCCGCGGGCACCGTCCCGAAGTCGGCGGTGGCCGGCGAGATCCTCTACGGCAACAACCACGGCAAGAAGTCCCTCCAGCAGACCTACCTGGCCCGGGCCCGGGCCACCGGGCGGCTCACCGTCTCCCCCCTCCACAAGGTCACCTCGGTCGCCCCGGCGCCCGCCGGCGGCTACACCGTCACCATCGAGCAGATCGACACCACGGGCGCCACCACCGCCACCAAGACCGTGACGGCGGACCGGGTCTTCTTCGCGGCCGGCAGCGTCGGCACCAGCAAACTGCTCGTCCGGTTGAAGGCCACCGGCGCCCTCCCCGGCCTGAACGGCGAGATCGGCAAGGGCTGGGGCGACAACGGCAACGTCATGTGCGGGCGCGCCAACCACCTCTGGGACCCCACCGGGAAGGTCCAGGCCTCCATTCCCTGCGGTGGCATCGACAACTGGGACGCCGGCGGCGCCTTCGCCGAGATCGCACCCCTGCCGACCGGGATCGAGACGTACGCCTCCTTCTACCTGTCGATCACCCGCAATCCGCACCGCGCCCAGTTCACGTACGACGCGGGCGCGGGCCGGGTCGAGCTGAACTGGCAGACCGCCTGGAAGCAGCCGTCCATCGACATGGCCCGGACCATCTTCGACCGGATCAACGCACGGGAAGGGACGATCTACCGCAGCGACCTGTTCGGCCTGAACAAGGTCTGGGGCGACCACCTCACCTACCACCCGCTCGGCGGCGCCGTCCTGGACAGGGCCACCGACAACCACGGGCGCCTGTACGGCCACCCGGGCCTGTACGTGATCGACGGCGCGCTGATCCCCGGCAACACCAGCGTGAACCCGTTCGTCACGATCACGGCCCTCGCCGAGCGCAACATCGAGAAGATCATCACCACCGACCTGTAGGCGCAGGACGACTGCGCCGACGGGACCGGGGCCGCCCGCTGCACCGGCCGGCCCCGGAGCCACGAACCCCGCACACCCCCGGATCCGCGCCGCTCAGTGGCCCGGCAGGACGCACACGGTGTCGAGGCCGAGGACGTGGTTGAGCCGGCCGAAGGCCAGCCAGGACCCGATGCTCATGGTCAGCTCCACGACCTCCAGCTGGCTGTAGTGCGCGGTCATCCGCTCCCAGAACGCGTCGTCGAGGTTGTGGTGGTCGAGCGCGTACCGCTCGGCGTATTCCGCGGCGAGCCGGGTCCGCTCGTCGAAGCGGTCCGTGGTGCGCCAGTCGGTGACCGCGTCGGCGAACTCCTCCTCGACCCTCTCCCCGTCGCGATCGGTACGCCAGTCCAGGCAGAAGGCGCACCCGTTGATCTGTGCGACGCGCAGCCTCGCGGCCTCGAACTCGCGCAGCCCCAGGGTGGTGTGGGCGTACACCGACAGCGAGAAGTTCGCGGCGGCCGGCCCGATCCCGGGGACCATGTCGCCCCAGACGTACTCGATCGGGTGCTGCCCTTCGGGTATGTCGATCCTCATGCCTGTCATGGCCGTTTCCTTCCGAGTCTGCCGACGGCGGGGCGCAGCGGAACGTCCAGGGCGTCGTAGAGGCCCGGTGCGGCGTCCACCAGCCAGTCGATGGCGCCGACGAGGCGGCCGACGGCGGTGGCGTTGCCCCCCGCCGAGCGGTTCTCGCCCTCGTCGGTGGCCTCGACGGTGACCTCGATGCGGGGGCTGCCCTCGATGACCACGCGGTGGGCCCCGTCACCGCCGTCGGGCGGCAAGGGCCAGTCGGGCGCGCAGGAGGGGTGGATGCGGGTGACGTGTTCGATGACGAGGCGGGGTTCGCCGTCGACGATGCCCTGGACCTCGAAGCGGATCGCCCCCTGCGTGCCGGCCTCGAAGACGCCCATGGTGCGGGTGGTGACGGTGTGGTCGAGGGGGCGGCGGTCCACCGTCTCGCGGATCCCGTCGAGTTCGACGCCGAGGGCGCGGGCCATCATGCGGATCTGGCCGCCCCACACCATGGTCGGGACGGACGGCGCGAGCATCATCGGCTGGTGGTCCATGGGCCGGCCCATGCCGACCAGGTCGCGTACGGAGTCGGGCTGGTCGTAGGTGGAGTAGTCGAAGACCTCCTGGCAGCGGATGGCGTCGATGGCGGTGCCCAGTCCGCTGATCAGGAGCGGAAGCACGTCGTTGCCCCAGCCGGGGTCGACGCCGGAGGCGAACAGCGAGCCGCCGCCCTCCGCGACGGCGGCGACCACCGGGTCGCGGAACTCCGGCGGGGCGCTGCGGTGGTCGTAGAGGGGGTAGAGGGCGGGGCTGACGACGACGGCCCCCGCCCTGATGGCCCGGGTGATGTCGGCGAGGGCGCCGTCGGGGCGGACGTCGCCGGTGGCCGCGTAGACGACGGCCCGGGGCCGGGTCGCGAGGACGGCCCCGACGTCGTCGGTGGCCGTGACGCCGGTGTCGTGGTCGAGGCCGGCGAGGCGGCCCGCGTCGCGGCCGACCTTGTCGGGATGGTGGACGACGACGGCGGCCAGTTCCAGCGCCGGATGGGCCTCCACGGCACGGATGGCCAGACGGCCGACGTTGCCGGTGCCCCAGACAACCGTGGGAATCATGCGCGGAGGGTAGCGACAGGACCCCGAGGTTCCCAGAGCCGGGCGGGGAAATCTCCGCGCAGCCCCTACTGGTTCTGGCCGCCGAGGAGGAAGAGGAGGTAGACGAAGAAGGCGAAGAGGTGGCCGACGAACAGGTAGGCGATCAGCCGTATCAGCAGTCCGCGCGGGAACTTCATCTGCATGCGCATGGTGGTGCTCCTAGCCTTTCAGTGGTGGGTGGTCGGGCGGCCGCTGCTGCTGCCGCCCCGGCCGGTACCGGTACCCGCGCCCGCGCCGCCGAGGCACAGACCGGTGAGGCTGCTCTGCAGCAGCGTGTGGACGAACAGCAGGTCGGCTCCCGCGCGGGAGGCCGCGGCGATCCGGTGCGGGGTGAGCGAGTCGAAGTGGGCGCTGTCGCCGGGTTCCAGCAGGTACTCGGACTCCCCCAGGTGCAGCCGCAGCCGCCCGCCGAGGACGTACAGCCACTCCTCGCCGGGATGGACACGGACCAGCTCGCCCTGACTGCGCTCGCCGTACGGGACGTGCACGCGCAGGGCCTGCATGCCGCGGCCGGAGCCGCCCGCCTGCCAGTACGTCCAGCCGTCGGCCTCGCGGGCTCCGGGACCGCCCGCGCGTACGATGGGATCGGCCGCGGCGGGGGTCTCGCCGAGCAGCTCGGAGACCGTCGTACCGTAGGTGCGGGCGAGGCCGAGCAGCAGCGGCAGTGAGGGCTGGCGCCGCCCCGTCTCCAGACGGGAGAGGTGGGCGGGTGAGAGCCGGGCCCGCGCGGCTGCGGCCTCCAGGGTGAGTCCGGCGCGTCGGCGCAGCTCGCGCAGTTGCGGGGCCACCGCGGGCAACTCGTCGGCTTCGGTGCCGGGGTCCGCCCCTTCGGGGCCGACCGGACCGGGGGGACCAGGTGTCATGCCCCCGATTGAGCCAGAATCTTACCTGCGTGGCAATCCGTCTTGCCTCTGAGGCAAAACCGGTCCGATCTGCACTCAGGGCTCCTTCGGCGGCTCCGACGGGGTGGCCCCGACGGACCGGCCGAGGACCGTCTCCACCGTGTCCGCCTCGTCCGCGCTCTTGTCCGGCCGGTGCCGCAGCACTCGTGCGAAGCGCAGCGCCACCCCTGCCGGGTAGCGGGGGGAGCGCTGCAGGCCGTCGTAGGCGATCTCGACGACGAGCTCCGGCCGGACCCGCACCGTGTGCCCGTCGTCCTCCACGGCGAGTTCCCGCAGCCGGCCGGTCTGCCAGCGCAGCATCTCGTCGGTCAACCCCTTGAAGGTCTTGCCGAGCATGGCGTACGAGCCGCCGCCGGCCCGGGCGCCCAGGTGCAGGTTCGACAGGGTGCCCGTACGCCGTCCGTGGCCCCATTCGGCGGCGAGCACGACGAGGTCCAGGGTGTGCACGGGTTTGACCTTGAGCCAGTACTTGCCGCGCCGGCCGGCCGCGTAGACGGAGTCGAGGGCCTTGGCCATGATCCCCTCGTGGCCGCGGCGCAGCGTCTCGGCCCAGAACTCCGCGGCCTCGTCCGCCTGGGCCGCCGGGTCCTCGACGGCGAGCCGGCGGACCCTGGAACCCTCCGGCACGAGGGCGGCGAGCACCGCGTACCGTTCGCGGACGGGCAGGTCGAGGAGGACGGAGTCGCCGACGACGAGCACGTCGAAGAAGTACGGGGTGACGGGCAGGGCCCGACGGGCGGTCTCGACGTCGATCCGGGAGCCGACCCGGCTCGCGATGTCCTGGAAGGGCACCGGGCGGCCGTCCGCGCCCTGGCCGATGACCTCGCCGTCCAGGATGAACCGCTCCCCCGCGAACCCCTGAGCCGCCCGCACCACCTCCGGCAGGCGGTCGGTGATCTCGTCGAGGGAGCGGGTGTAGACGTGGACGGCGTCCCCGTCGCGGTGCACCTGCACCCGGATCCCGTCGAGCTTCTCCTCCACCGCGCAGGGCCCCAGCGCGGCCAGGGCCTCGGCCACCGACCCGGCGGTGTTCGCCAGCATCGGCTGGACGGGCTGCCCGACGCGGAGGGTGACGTCGCGCAGCACGGCCGGGCCACCGGCGAGGACGGCCGCGCCGACCCGGGGCAGGGAGCCGTCGAGCATCACGGCCCGGCGCAGCTCGGCCGCCGGCACCCCGGCTGCCGCGGCCACACCCTCCAGGGCCACCGCGTCCAGGGCGCCCTGGCGGACCTCGCCGGACAGCAGGCTGCGCAGGAAACGCTGCTCGGGCCCGGTGGCGGCGGCGAACAGGGCGTCGACGATGCGGTTCCGCGCGGCCTGGGAGCCCGGGCCGGCCAGGGCGGCGAGTTCGGTCACTGCCGCGTCGACCTCGGCGACGCCCAGGGTCGGCCGGTCCGCGGGCGCGACGGGCCTGCCGAGGGTGCGCCAGCCCAGGCCGGGCCGGCCCTGCGGGAGCCGCCCGGCGAGGTACGAGATGGCCAGGGCGGCCTCTTCCGCGGGCACCGCCGCGAACAGCTCCGCGAGCAGGGCGGTCTTGCGGGACCGGGCGGAGGTCTCGGCGACCGCCCGGGACACGCGCGCGATCTCGGCGAGCAGCATGCGGCCATCCTCCCGCCGCCCGGGGTACGGCGCAGGTCGGCGGGAGGAAGGACCCAGCCCTCACGGCGTACCGCGGATGCGGTACGCCGGCAGTCGCCCGCATCCTCCTCAGGGAGGTGACCGGCTCCGCCCGGGGGCGCTCAATGCGGGCAGGTGATCGGTCTAGGGTGCCCGTATGACGCTCCGACTGCCGAAGCTCCCGCCGCCCCGGCGCCGCCGGAACCGCCTGCTCGCAGGACTGGCCGTGCTCGCCGCCGTCGCGGGGGCCTGGACCTGGACGGCTGCCGCGACCGGGGAACCGCCCGTGCACCGCGAGGACCGGGTGCTCCAGTCCGCGGGCACCGGGATCGACACGTCCTACTTCACGGCCCCGGGCGGGCAGAAGCGGCCGGCCGTACTGTTGGGCCACGGCTTCGGCGGCAGCAAGGACGACGTCCGCGCGCAGGCGGAGCGCCTGGCCCGGGACGGGTACGCGGTGCTGACCTGGTCGGCACGCGGCTTCGGCCGCTCGGGCGGGCAGATCGGACTGAACGACCCCGAGTACGAGGTCAAGGACGTCTCCCGGCTGCTCGACTGGCTCGCGACGCGGCCCGAGGTGCAGCTCGACACTGCCGGGGACCCGCGGGTCGGCGTCACCGGCGCCTCGTACGGCGGGGCGGTCGCACTGCTCGCCGCCGGGTACGACGGCCGGGTGGACGCGATCGCCCCGCAGATCACCTACTGGAACCTCGCGGACTCCCTCTTCCCGCAAGGGGTGTTCAAGAAGCTGTGGGCGGGGCTGTTCTTCACCACCGGCTCGGCGGGCGGCATGCAGCCCGTGCAGCCGGGCCGGCCGGCGGAGGTGTCCGCGGTGCCCTCGGCCGGTCCGGGGACGGCGGGGCCGCAGGCGACCGCTGCCGCAGCCGGTGCCCCCGCCGCCGCGTGCGGGCGGTTCCGGCCCGAGCTGTGCGCGATGTACGAGCGGGTCGCCGCGTCCGGAAGGCCCGACGCCGAAGCCCGCGCGCTGCTGGAACGGCGCAGCCCGTCGGCGGTCGCGGACCGGATCCGGGTTCCGGCGCTCATCGTGCAGGGCCAGGACGACTCCCTCTTCCCACTGGACCAGGCCGACGCCATGGCCCGGGCCATCTCCGCGAACGGCGCGCCCGTGGCCGTCGACTGGGCGGCCGGCGGGCACGACGGCGGGATGCGTGAGGCCGCCCGCGTCGAGGCCCGGGTGGCGGCCTGGTTCGACCGTCACCTCAAGGGTGAGGCGGGCGCGGACACCGGCCCCGCGTTCCGCGTCTCGCGCTCCGGGGGCATCGACTCCACCGACGGCGTGATGCGGCTGCGCGGCGCGAACGGCGAGAGCTACCCCGGGCTGGCCGCGGGCCGGAGGGAATTCACCCTGGCGGGCGCCGGCAGCGGCAGCGGCCGGGAGCAGGACCGGGACCGGGGGCGGGAGCAGACCTTCGCCAATCCGGCGGGCGGCGCCCCGTCCGCGCTGTCCTCCGTCCCGGGGATCGGCGGCCAGCTGGCCGCCTTCGGAACCGGGCTGTCCTTGGACTTCCCCGGGCAGCACGCCCGGTTCGACACGGACCCGCTGCCCCAGGAGGTGCGGATCACCGGCACCCCGGTCGTCACGCTGAACGTGCGGTCGACGGCCGCGGACGGTGCGGCCGTGCTGTTCGGGAAGGTGTACGACGTCGGGCCCGACGGGCGGCAGCAGGTGCTCCCCCACCAGCTCGTCGCCCCACTGCGGGTGGAGGACGCCCAGCAGGGCCGGACCGTGGAACTGCGGCTACCGGCCGTCGACCACGCCGTGCCGGCGGGGCACCGGCTGCGGCTCGTCGTGGCGGCCACCGACCTCGGCTACGCCTCCCCGGCGGCCCCGGCCTCGTACGCGGTCGCGGTGCAGGGCCCCCTGGCGGTGCCCGTGGCCGACGGGGTGCGGACGGCTGCGGCGGGGCTGCCCGCCTGGACCTGGGGCCTGCCGCTGGGCGCGGTGCTCGTGGCGGCCGCACTGCTGGGGATCCGCCGGCCCGTCCGGACCGCGGCGGCGCCCACACCGGGGCAGCCGCAGCCGGGGGCGGCGGCGGGCTCGGCCGCGGGCCTGGCTGCGGGCCCGGCGCTGCCCGCCCCCGGGCCGGGCGACGACGTACCACTGGACATCAGGGGCCTGACGAAGCGGTACGCGAAGGGACAGGACCGGTACGCGGTGCGGGACCTGTCGTTCCGGGTGGAGCGGGGCCAGGTGCTGGGCCTGCTCGGGCCCAACGGCGCCGGGAAGACCACCACCCTGCGCATGCTGATGGGGCTGATCACGCCGGACGCCGGCGAGATCCGGGTGTTCGGTCATCCGGTGCGGCCCGGGGCCCCGGTGCTGTCGCGGGTCGGGGCCTTCGTCGAGGGGGCCGGGTTCCTGCCGCACCTGTCGGGGCGGGCCAATCTGGAGCTGTACTGGCGGGCCACCGGACGGCCCGCCGAGGACGCGCACACGGCGGAAGCCCTGGAGATCGCCGGCCTCGGCGACGCACTGGAGCGCGCGGTGCGCACGTACTCGCAGGGCATGCGGCAGCGGCTCGCCATCGCCCAGGCCATGCTCGGGCTGCCCGACCTGCTGATCCTCGACGAGCCGACGAACGGTCTGGACCCCCCGCAGATCAGGGAGATGCGGGACGTGATGATCCGGTACGCCGCCGACGGCCGCACGGTGATCGTCTCCAGCCATCTGCTGTCGGAGGTCGAGCAGTCCTGTACGCACCTCGTGGTCATGGACCGCGGGCGGCTGGTGCAGGCCGGCGAGGTCGGCGAGATCACCGGCGGCGGGGACACGCTGCTGGTCGCGGTCGACGGACCGGTGGACGGGGCCACCGTCGCGAAGGTGGCGGCCCTGGAGGGCGTGGAGTCCGCCGGGCCGTGCGAGGAGGGGCTGCTCGTACGGCTCGGCGGTGCGACGGCCGCGGAACTGGTCGCCGACCTGGTGCGGCTGGAGGTGCCGGTGAGCGGGGTGGGCCCGCACCGGCGGCTGGAGGACGCTTTCTTGACCCTGATCGGAGGAACGGCGTGAGCGGCGCGGGCGCTGTGAGGAGCACGGGCGGCGCCGCGGCGGAAGGGGCCCCCGGCTACCGGCCGGGCCGTACCCTTCCGCTGCGCGTGGAGGCCCTGCGGCAGTGGCGGCGGCGACGGACGCTGGTGATGGGCGGGGTGCTGGCGGCACTGCCCTTCGTCATGATCATCGCGTTCGCGGTGGGCGGCGGGCGGGAGGGCGGCGGCCGGAACGACCGGATCACGTTCATCGACACGGCGACGGCCTCGGGCGCGAACTTCGCGGCCACCTGCCTGTTCGTGTCGGCCGGGTTCCTGCTGGTGGTGCCGGTGGCACTGTTCTGCGGTGACACGGTGGCCTCGGAGGCGAACTGGTCCTCGCTCCGCTACCTGTTGGCCTCGCCCGTGCCGCGGGCACGGCTGCTGTGGAGCAAGCTGGTGGTGGCGCTGGGCTTCAGCCTGGCGGCGATCGTGCTGCTGCCGGCGGTGGCGCTGGCGGCGGGTACGGTCGCGTACGGGTGGGGGCCGCTGAAGCTGCCGGCGGGCGGGGTCCTGGCGGCCGGGGACGCGCTGCCGCGGCTCGCGCTCGTGGTGGCGTACGTCTTCGTGTCCCAGCTGGTCACGGCCGGCCTGGCGTTCTGGTTGTCGACGCGGACGGACGCGCCGCTGGGCGCGGTGGGCGGGGCGGTCGGCCTGACGATCGTCGGGAACGTGCTCGACGCGGTCACGGCGCTGGGGTCCTGGCGAGAGTTCCTGCCCGCCCACTGGCAGTTCGCCTGGGCGGACGCCCTCCAGCCGAACCTGGAGTGGGCGGGCATGGTGAAGGGGACGGCCGTGTCGGTGTCCTGCGCGATCGTCCTGGTCGCGCTCGCCTTCCGCGGCTTCGCCCGCAAGGACGTCGTCTCCTGATCCGCCCCTGCGCCGGAGCCGGAAACGCCCGCCGCGGGAGCCGCGGACGCCGGCCCGGGACCCGCACCGGGGCCCCGGCCCGGCGGCGTCTCACACCGCCCGGCCTGCGGTTCCCGCCACCGCGTCGACCTCGGCGAGGAGTTCCGGTTCCAGCGGGCGGTCGGCGACGGCGGCGTTCGCGCGCACCTGCTCGGCGGAGGTGGCGCCCGCGATGACGGAGGCACAGCCGGGCTGGGCGGACAGCCAGCCGATGGCGAGTTCGAGGATGCTCCGGCCGTGCTGGTCGGCGATCGCAGCCAGTGCCTCGACGGTGTCGAGCCGCGCCTCGGTCAGGTAGGAGTCGCGCCCGTCCAGCCGGGAGCCGGCCGGGACGGGCCTGCCCCGGCGGATCTTGCCGGTGAGCAGGCCGTTGGCGAGCGGGAAGTACGGGAGGACACCGAGGCCGTAGTGGCGGGCGGCCGGGACGAGCTCCGCCTCCGCCGAGCGTTGCAGCAGCGACCACTCGTTCTGTGCCGATACGAACGGCACCGCGCCCGTTTCGCGTGCGACGTGCGCGGCTTCGGCGAGCTGCCAGCCGCTGAGGTTGGAGTGGCCGACGTAGCGGACCTTGCCCTCGGCGACGAGTTCGGTGAGCGCGGCGAGGGTCTCGGCGATGGGGACGGCGGGGTCGGGGCTGTGCAGCTGGTACAGGTCGATGTGATCGGTGTCCAGGCGGCGCAGCGACTCCTCGACGGCACGCCGGACGTAGGCGCGGCCGCCGCGGGACCCGGCGGCGGGGCCGTAGCCCATGTCCACGCCGTCGTAACCGAACTTGGTGGCGAGGACCACCTGGCCGCGGCGGCCCTTGAGGGCCTGGCCGAGGTGGGACTCGGAGCCTCCGCGGCCGCCGTAGATGTCTGCGGTGTCGAGGAGGGTGATCCCCGCGTCGAGGGCGGCGTCCACGACGGACCGGGTGGCCCGGGCGTCGAGGCGGCCGCCGAAGTTGTTGCAGCCGAGGCCCACGACGGAGACCTGGAGTCCTGAACTGCCCAGGGGCAGGTAGCGCATGGGGGTTCCTCCACCCTTGTCCGGTTCATGATCGTCAACTGGGGCCAGTCTAGGCACCGCGGCCGGGCCGCAGTGCGCGGCGGCGCTGGGCGGGCGACTGCCGTACGGGTCGAACGGGCTGCCCGGGGCGGCCGGGCGGGAGCTGCGGCCGTGGTGGGGCTGCGGGGGCGGGGCGCCGCGGGTGTGGCGGGCGCGTGACGGGAGGCGCGGCGCTCGGCGTCGGCGCCGGTGGTGAGGTCGTGAAGAGACGCTCTCACGGAGACCCGGTCCGGGGACGGAAGTGCGCGGGCGGTGACATAGCGTGCCCTGCATGCATCAGGAAAATACGACCGGACACGGTGAAGCCGCGGCCAGGCGACGGTTCCTCACCATCGCCACGGGGGCGGCCGCCGCGGCCGGCCTCGGGGCCCTGGCCGGCTGCGGGACCGGCGACAGCGACGGGGCGAAGGGCGCGGGAGCGGACCAGACCCCGCCCGCGGGCGGACCGGCCGGCACGACCGCGCCGGGCGGCTTCGACGTCAAGGCCGAGAACACCAAACCCGGGAACGCCGACTGGCACGTCACCGAAGCCGGACCGGCCCGGGCCGTCGAGGGCTTCGCCGACAAGGTGAGCGTGCTGCCCGGCGAGTCGTTCGGCCTGCACGTGTCCACCACCGCGCCCAGGTTCACCGTCTCCGCCTACCGGATGGGCTGGTACGGCGGCGCCCGCGCCCGGCTCGTGTGGCGCTCCGAGGCCCTGCCCGGGGTGCGGCAGCCCGAGCCCACCGTGGATCCCGCGACCCGGACGGTCCGCGCCCGCTGGCCCCGGACGGCCACGGTGGACACCAAGGGCTGGCCCGAGGGCTGCTACCTGCTCCGGCTCGACGCGCAGGGCGGCGAGGGCCAACGCTTCGTACCGGTCACCGTGCGGTCGGCGACCACCGCCGGGCGTACCGTCGTCGTCAACGCGGTGGCGACCTGGCAGGCGTACAACCGGTGGGGCGGCTACAGCAGCTACGACGGCCCGAGCGGCGGATACGCGTCCCGCTCCCTGGCCGTGACCTTCGACCGGCCCTACGAGTACGACGACGGCGCCGGCCTGTTCCTGGTGTACGAGGCCCCCTACTCGCCCTCGCCGAACGGCTCGGCATACCACTGGCCTACACGACGACCACGGACGTGGCACGCGAGAAGCGGCTGCTGGAAGGGGCCGCGGCGGTCCTGTCCCCCGGCCACGACGAGTACTGGTCGCCGGAGCAGCGGGCCCACTTCACCGCGGCCCGCGACGCCGGCACCAACATCGCGTTCCTGGGCGCGAACTGCTGCTTCCGCCGGATCCGGCTGGAGCCCTCCGAGCTGGGGCCCGAGCGCACCGTGGTCTGCTACAAGACCTCCTACGCACAGGACCCCGGGCACGAGCGGGGCCACCCGGCGACCACCGACTTCCGCTCGGCGCCGGGCGCCGACCCGGAGAGCACCCTGCTCGGCGTGATCTACGACGGCTACCCGGTCGACGCCCCGTACGTGGTGACCCACCCGAGCCACTGGCTCTTCGAGGGCACCGGCGTGAAGGCGGGCGACCGCTTCCCGCACCTGGTGGGCGTGGAGTACGACAAGGTCAACACCGGATTCCCGACACCCCGGCCGATCGAGATCCTGGCGCACTCCCCGGTGGTGTGCGAGGGCCGGCCGAGCCACCAGGACACTGCGTACTACACGGTGCCGAGCGGCGCGGGCGTGTTCGCCACCGGGACCATGCGCTGGGTGGAGGCCCTGGACGCTACGGGCGACGGCAGCAGCGGCGCGAACCACGGCCTGGACGCCCGGGCGGGCGCCCTGACGACCCGCGTGACGGAGAACCTCCTGCGCGCCTTCGCAGCGGGCCCCGCGGGCCGCACCCACCCCGCACGGGACAACGTCGAGACCGTGTACGGGCCTTGAGCGGTGGACTCCTCCGGGAAGGGGCGTCTACGATCGTGATCACGGCATCGCGTGTCGGTCACCGACCGGGTGAGGCATGGAGGTGCCCGTGATGTGCCTTGCGGAGGCATTCACACATGTCAGTCATGCTGAACCACACGATCGTCCGTTCCCGGGACAACCGGGAGTCCGCCGAGTTCCTCGCCGACCTCCTCGGCCTTGAGGTCGGCACGGAGTGGGGACCGTTCATCCCCGTCGAAACCGCCAACGGCGTCACCCTGGACTTCGCGACCGTTCCCGCCGAAACCATCGCCGTCCAGCACTACGCCTTCCTGATCTCCGAAGAGGAGTTCGACGCCTCGTTCGAGAAGATCCGGGCTGCCGGAATCGACTACTGGGCCGACCCCCAGCAGAAACACCCGGGCGAGATCAACCACAATGACGGCGGCCGCGGCATCTACTTCCTCGACCCGTCCGGCCACGCCCTGGAGCTCATCACCCGCCCCTACGGGTACCAGGAACCCACCGGGAAGTAGCCGACCCGGCCAACGAGAAGGGGGGGGCGGGCGGGGGCGCGCCGGCCGCGCACCCGGGGCCCCGGGCCGGCCGGCGACCCGGAGGCGGGGTGGGGC
>NZ_JBHWJJ010000031.1:0-71552 GCF_042732005.1 Streptomyces sp. NPDC059851
GTTACATAGCGGGTTTCCTTCCCCAGTTTTTTTAATAACACGTGGGGGGGGGGGCCCGGTGCCGCGTGCGGGCCCCCCCCACCGCTCTGTGCAAGGACGTACATGGGCGACAAGAGCAACACCGACGGACCGGGCATCTCCGACGAGGAGTGGGCCCGCTTCGTGCAGGAGGCCGAGTCCGGTACCGGCGCGGCCCCCGCGGAGCCGTCGGCCCGGGCCCGGGAGGTGACCGCGCGCCTGCGCCGCGAGGACGAGCAGCGTGCCAGGGCGGCGAAGAAGGGCAGGGCTGCTTCCGCCGAGCCGCCGGGCTGGCGGACCGGGCCGGCCTGGCAGGAGATGGAGGGTCGGGGGAAGGGCAAGCGGCGGCTGAAGGCCGCACTGGGCGTCGCCGCCATCGCCGCGCTCGCGCTGGTCGCCCTGCGGCCGGAGCTGGTCATCGACCGCGTCACCGGCAAGGCGGCCCAGGACGCACGGGCCGGCCGGCCGCTCCCCGCCGAGACCGCGCGCCCCACTGCCGCGCCCTCCGTGGGCCACCCGGACCAGCCCACCCTCAAGGAGCCGTTCAAGGGCTCCCCGGCCGCCCAGTGGGCCGACGGCGCGGCCGGGATCGAGGTCCCGGAGGCCCAGGCCGTCGGCGGGATGAGCAAGGAGCAGGTCGCCGACGCGCTGGCGAAGGCCAAGCAGTTCCTGGTCTCGGCCAACCTGGACCCGGCCACCCTGCGGGGCGAGCGCCCGACGGCGGCCCTGACCCTGCTGGACCCGAAGCTGAAGGAGTCGCTCACCCGTCTTGAGCAGTCGCTGACGGCGCCGGCCAAGGGAAACGACCCGCTCGACGTCTTCACCCGGGCCGATCCGGCCGAGCTGAAGCTCGTGGGGGACGTGGTCAAGGTCCGCGGCCGCATGTGGACGGAGCCCGGCAAGGACCCGGGCCAGGCCCGCGTGCGCGTCGACTACACGTTCGTCTACCCCTTCGTGAAGGCGAAGCCGGGCGCCGCCCAGGTCGAGCGCACCATCGTGCGGCGCGAGATCACCTTCTCCGTCGCGGACCCGCGCACCTGGGAGGCGACAGCGGGCAAGCTCTGGCTAGAGGCCTACAACAGTGACCTCGCCAACAGCGCCTGCGACGTCCACGACGGATTCCTGCACCCCGTCTTCGACGAGGACGCCCCTACCGGGCCCACGCCCTCCGGGTCGCCCGTGGACCCGTACGACCGCAGCACCAGCCTGGACACCGGGCAGCAGGGGGGTTGCGGGACCCTTTCGCGGTCCTGAGACGGACCCGGGAGCCCCGCCGCGTGGCGCTGTTTGACCACTCAACGTGGCGGGGTATTCTCTTCGGCCCGATTGGCCAGGTACGCACCTCGTATGGCAGACTACTCAAGTTGCTCGGCTGAGTGTCGATGCTGCGCGCCTCCCGCCGGGAGGACCGGAAGCGAGTCCCACAGTACTCGTCGCCTTTATCTGCCTCACGGGGCAGCAATGGGGCGGACGTACGGGAATCTTTCGGGAAGCGTCAGCACGGTGCCTGCCAGGCGCTCGGTGGGTGTTTCTCCCCCGAAACGCGGTCCAGGGACCGCACCCCCTGAACAAGGGAATTTCCGTATGGGAATTTTCTGAGAGGGAGTGCGACACGCCCGACCGCGTGGGTCGGAGAGAAGCGGTGGAGGGATCCACGGCCGGCCGGGAGCCAGAGCGTTTCCACAAGAGACAGGACTACGGAGTAGCCATGGCGGGACAGAAGATCCGCATCCGGCTCAAGGCCTACGACCACGAGGTCATCGACTCCTCGGCGAAGAAGATCGTCGAGACGGTGACCCGCACTGGTGCGTCGGTCGCGGGCCCGGTGCCGCTGCCCACTGAGAAGAACGTGTACTGCGTCATCAAGTCGCCGCACAAGTACAAGGACTCGCGCGAGCACTTCGAGATGCGCACGCACAAGCGCCTGATCGACATCCTCGACCCGACGCCCAAGACCGTTGACTCGCTGATGCGCCTGGACCTTCCGGCCGGCGTTGACATCGAGATCAAGCTCTGAGAGGCGTCGAGAAGATGGCAAAGCAGATCAAGGGCGTCCTGGGCGAGAAGCTCGGCATGACCCAGGTCTGGGACGAGAACAACCGTGTCGTCCCGGTCACCGTCGTCAAGGCCGGTCCCTGCGTCGTCACCCAGGTCCGTACCAACGACACCGACGGCTACGAGTCGGTCCAGATCGCCTTCGGCGAGATCGACCCGCGCAAGGTGAACAAGCCCCTCAAGGGCCACTTCGCCAAGGCCGACGTCACCCCCCGCCGCCACCTGGTGGAGCTCCGCACCTCCGACGCCAGCGAGTACACGCTCGGCCAGGAGATCACCGCGGCCGTGTTCGAGTCCGGCGTCAAGGTTGACGTCACGGGCAACAGCAAGGGCAAGGGCTTCGCCGGTGTCATGAAGCGCCACAACTTCCGGGGCCTCGGCGCCGGTCACGGTGTGCAGCGCAAGCACCGCTCCCCCGGTTCGATCGGTGGCTGCGCCACCCCTGGGCGCGTCTTCAAGGGCGTGCGCATGGCTGGTCGTATGGGCAACGAGCGCGTCACCACCCAGAACCTGACCATCCACGCGGTGGACGCGGAGAAGGGTCTGCTCCTCATCAAGGGTGCGGTCCCCGGTCCGAACGGCGGCCTCGTCCTGGTCCGTACCGCGGCCAAGGGGGCTTGAGGTTAATGAGCACCATTGACATCCTTTCGCCGGCAGGCGACAAGGCCGGTACCGTCGAGCTCCCCGCGGAGATCTTCGACGCGAAGACCAGCGTTCCGCTGATCCACCAGGTCGTCGTCGCGCAGCTGGCCGCGGCCCGTCAGGGTACGCACAAGACCAAGACCCGTGGCGAAGTCCGTGGTGGTGGCAAGAAGCCTTACCGCCAGAAGGGCACCGGCCGCGCCCGTCAGGGTTCGACCCGCGCTCCGCAGTTCGCCGGCGGTGGCGTCGTCCACGGCCCCGTGCCGCGTGACTACTCGCAGCGGACCCCGAAGAAGATGAAGGCCGCCGCCCTCCGCGGTGCCCTCTCGGACCGTGCGCGTCACTCCCGCATCCACGTCGTCACCGGCGTGGTCGAGGGTGCCGTCTCCACGAAGGCCGCCAAGACGCTGTTCGGCAAGATCACGGAGCGCAAGAACCTGCTCCTGGTCGTCGAGCGTGCCGACGAGGCCGCGTGGCTGTCCGCCCGCAACCTGCCCCAGGTGCACATCCTGGAGCCGGGCCAGCTGAACACGTACGACGTGATCGTCTCCGACGACGTGGTCTTCACCCAGGCCGCGCTGGAGTCCTTCGTGTCTGGCCCCAAGGCCGATGAGACCGAAGGGAGCGACGCCTGATGTCCGAGGCGACCGTTACCAGCAAGACCTTCACCGACCCGCGCGACCTGCTGATCAAGCCGGTCGTCTCGGAGAAGAGCTACGCGCTGCTCGACGAGAACAAGTACACGTTCATCGTCGCGCCCGGCGCCAACAAGACCCAGATCAAGCAGGCCGTCGAGGCGGTCTTCTCGGTCAAGGTCACCGGGGTCAACACGATCAACCGTCAGGGCAAGCGCAAGCGCACCCGCACCGGTTTCGGCAAGCGTGCTGACACGAAGCGCGCCATCGTGACCCTCGCTGAGGGCGACCGTATCGACATCTTCGGCGGCCAGGCCTCCTAACGGAGTCTGAGTCGTCCGGAATCGGACGAGGACTGAGAAATGGGTATCCGCAAGTACAAGCCGACGACCCCGGGCCGTCGTGGCTCCAGCGTCGCCGACTTTGTCGAGATCACGCGGTCCACGCCGGAGAAGTCGCTGGTCCGCCCCCTGCACAGCAAGGGCGGCCGTAACAACACCGGTCGTGTGACCGTTCGCCACCAGGGCGGTGGCCACAAGCGCGCCTACCGCGTGATCGACTTCCGTCGTCACGACAAGGACGGCGTGCCGGCCAAGGTCGCGCACATCGAGTACGACCCCAACCGCACCGCGCGCATCGCGCTGCTGCACTACGCCGACGGCGAGAAGCGCTACATCATCGCGCCGCGCGGTCTGCAGCAGGGTGACCGGATTGAGAACGGCCCGACGGCCGACATCAAGCCCGGCAACAACCTGGCGCTCCGCAACATCCCGGTCGGTACGACCATCCACGCCATCGAGCTGCGTCCCGGCGGCGGTGCGAAGTTCGCCCGCTCCGCGGGTGCCTCCGTGCAGCTGCTGGCGAAGGAGGGCACCATGGCCCACCTTCGTATGCCGTCCGGTGAGATCCGTCTCGTCGACGCGCGCTGCCGCGCCACCGTCGGCGAGGTCGGCAACGCCGAGCAGTCGAACATCAACTGGGGCAAGGCCGGCCGCATGCGCTGGAAGGGCGTTCGCCCGACCGTCCGCGGTGTCGCGATGAACCCGGTTGACCACCCGCACGGTGGTGGTGAGGGCAAGACCTCCGGTGGTCGCCACCCGGTCAGCCCGTGGGGTCAGAAGGAGGGTCGTACTCGTTCGCCGAAGAAGGCTTCGAACAAGTACATCGTCCGCCGCCGCAAGACGAACAAGAAGCGCTAGGAGCGGGTTTAGATGCCGCGCAGTCTCAAGAAGGGACCCTTCGTTGACGGCCACCTCCTGAAGAAGGTGGACGCCCAGAACGAAGCCGGTACCAAGAACGTCATCAAGACCTGGTCCCGTCGCTCGATGATCATCCCCAGCATGCTGGGTCACACGATCGCGGTGCACAACGGCAAGACCCATGTCCCGGTGTTCGTCACCGAGTCCATGGTCGGCCACAAGCTCGGCGAGTTCTCGCCGACTCGCACCTTCCGCGGCCACGTCAAGGAAGACCGGAAGTCGAAGCGCCGCTAATCAGCGGGGTGTGAACGACCAATGACTTACACCGAAGGGACAACCATGGAAGCCAGGGCTCAGGCGCGGTACATCCGTGTCACGCCCATGAAGGCCCGCCGTGTGGTGGACCTCATCCGTGGCATGGATGCCACGGAGGCCCAGGCGGTCCTGCGTTTCGCTCCGCAGGCCGCGACTGTGCCGGTGGGCAAGGTGCTTGACAGCGCCATCGCCAACGCCGCGCACAACTACAACCACACGGACGCCTCCTCGCTCTTCATCAGCGAGGCGTTCGTTGACGAAGGTCCGACCCTGAAGCGGTTCCGTCCGCGCGCCCAGGGCCGTGCCTACCGGATCCGCAAGCGGACCAGCCACATCACCGTGGTCGTCAGCAGCAAGGAAGGAACCCGGTAATGGGCCAGAAGGTAAACCCGCACGGGTTCCGGCTCGGCATCACCACCGACTTCAAGTCGCGCTGGTACGCCGACAAGCTGTACAAGGACTACGTCAAGGAAGACGTCGCCATCCGTCGGATGATGACGTCCGGCATGGAGCGCGCCGGCATCTCCAAGGTCGAGATCGAGCGCACCCGTGACCGCGTGCGTGTGGACATCCACACCGCTCGTCCGGGCATCGTCATCGGCCGCCGCGGCGCCGAGGCCGACCGCATCCGCGGCGACCTCGAGAAGCTCACCGGCAAGCAGGTCCAGCTGAACATCCTCGAGGTCAAGAACCCCGAGCTCGACGCTCAGCTGGTTGCCCAGGCCGTGGCCGAGCAGCTCTCCTCCCGCGTCTCCTTCCGCCGTGCCATGCGCAAGAGCATGCAGGGCACCATGAAGGCCGGCGCCAAGGGCATCAAGATCCAGTGTGGTGGCCGTCTCGGCGGCGCCGAGATGTCCCGGTCCGAGTTCTACCGCGAGGGTCGTGTGCCGCTGCACACGCTCCGCGCGAACGTGGACTACGGCTTCTTCGAGGCCAAGACCACCTTCGGCCGCATCGGCGTGAAGGTCTGGATCTACAAGGGCGACGTCAAGAACATCGCCGAGGTTCGCGCCGAGAACGCTGCGGCCCGCGCGGGTAACCGCCCGGCCCGTGGTGCCGGCGCTGGCGACCGTCCCGCCGGCCGTGGTGGCCGCGGTGGCGAGCGCGGCGGCCGTGGTGGCCGCAAGCCGCAGCAGGCTGCCGCTGCCGAGGCCCCCAAGGCCGACGCCGCTGCCGCCGCTCCGGCTGAGAGCACCGGAACGGAGGCCTGACCGACATGCTGATCCCCCGTAGGGTCAAGCACCGCAAGCAGCACCACCCCAAGCGCGGAGGCGTTTCCAAGGGTGGTACCGAGGTGGCGTTCGGCGAGTACGGCATCCAGGCGCTCACCCCGGCGTACGTGACGAACCGTCAGATCGAGTCCGCTCGTATCGCGATGACCCGTCACATCAAGCGTGGCGGCAAGGTCTGGATCAACATCTACCCGGACCGTCCGCTCACGAAGAAGCCCGCCGAGACCCGCATGGGTTCCGGTAAGGGTTCCCCCGAGTGGTGGATCGCGAACGTGCACCCGGGCCGGGTCATGTTCGAGCTGTCCTACCCGAACGAGAAGATTGCGCGTGAGGCTCTCACTCGTGCGGCCCACAAGCTGCCGATGAAGTGCCGGATCGTCAAGCGCGAGGCAGGTGAGTCGTGATGGCGGCCGGTACCAAGGCGTCGGAGCTGCGCGAGCTTGGCAACGAGGAGCTCGTTGCCAAGCTGCGCGAGGCCAAGGAAGAGCTGTTCAAGCTCCGCTTCCAGGCGGCGACCGGACAGCTCGAGAACAACGGCCGGCTCAAGGCCGTCCGCAAGGACATCGCCCGGATCTACACCCTGATGCACGAGCGTGAGCTCGGCATCGAGACGGTGGAGAACGCCTGATGAGCGAGAAGAACGTGACTGAGAAGACCGAGCGCGGCTTCCGCAAGACCCGTGAGGGTCTGGTCGTCAGCGACAAGATGGACAAGACCGTCGTCGTCGCCGTTGAGGACCGCGTCAAGCACGCCCTGTACGGCAAGGTCATCCGCCGTACGAACAAGCTCAAGGCCCACGACGAGCAGAACGCTGCCGGTGTCGGCGACCGTGTCCTGATCATGGAGACGCGTCCGCTGTCGGCGAGCAAGCGCTGGCGCATCGTCGAGATCCTCGAGAAGGCCAAGTAATCACCTGAAGGGTTTCCTTCAGGTTCGTTCCGCCAGGCTCGGCCGGGGCCGTCCGCTTGAGGGCGCCCCGGCCGGGAACCGGCAGACAAACAGGAGATAGACGTGATCCAGCAGGAGTCGCGACTTCGCGTCGCCGACAACACTGGTGCCAAGGAGATCCTTTGCATCCGTGTTCTCGGTGGCTCGGGTCGCCGCTACGCGGGCATCGGTGACGTCATCGTCGCCACCGTCAAGGACGCGATCCCCGGTGGCAACGTGAAGAAGGGTGACGTCGTCAAGGCGGTCATCGTTCGCACCGTCAAGGAGCGCCGCCGCCAGGACGGCTCGTACATCCGCTTCGACGAGAACGCCGCCGTCATTCTGAAGAACGACGGCGACCCTCGCGGCACCCGCATCTTCGGCCCGGTCGGCCGTGAGCTGCGCGAGAAGAAGTTCATGAAGATCATCTCGCTCGCGCCGGAGGTGCTGTAAGCATGAAGATCAAGAAGGGCGACCTGGTCCAGGTCATCACCGGTAAGGACAAGGGCAAGCAGGGCAAGGTCGTCGCGGCCTTCCCCAGCGAGAACCGCGTCCTGGTCGAGGGTGTCAACCGGGTCAAGAAGCACACCAAGGCTGGTCCGAACCAGGCCGGCGGCATCGTGATCACCGAGGCCCCCGTCCACGTTTCGAACGTCCAGCTGGTCGTGGAGAAGGACGGCAAGAAGGTCGTCACCCGCGTCGGTTACCGCTTCGACGACGAGGGCAACAAGATCCGCGTTGCCAAGCGCACGGGTGAGGACATCTGATGGCTACCACTCCGCGTCTGAAGACGAAGTACCGCGAGGAGATCGCGGGCAAGCTGCGTGAGGAGTTCTCGTACGAGAACGTCATGCAGATCCCCGGCCTCGTCAAGATCGTCGTGAACATGGGTGTCGGCGACGCCGCCCGTGACTCGAAGCTGATCGACGGCGCCATCCGCGACCTCACCACGATCACCGGTCAGAAGCCGGCCGTCACCAAGGCCCGCAAGTCCATCGCGCAGTTCAAGCTGCGTGAGGGTCAGCCGATCGGTGCCCACGTCACCCTCCGTGGCGACCGCATGTGGGAGTTCCTGGACCGCACCCTGTCGCTCGCGCTGCCGCGCATCCGCGACTTCCGCGGCCTGTCCCCGAAGCAGTTCGACGGCCGTGGCAACTACACCTTCGGTCTCACGGAGCAGGTCATGTTCCACGAGATCGACCAGGACAAGATCGACCGCGTCCGGGGTATGGACATCACCGTGGTGACCACGGCGACCAACGACGCTGAGGGCCGCGCGCTCCTCCGTCACCTCGGCTTCCCGTTCAAGGAGGCGTAAGCGAGATGGCGAAGAAGGCTCTGATTGCCAAGGCTGCTCGTAAGCCCAAGTTCGGTGTGCGTGCGTACACCCGCTGCCAGCGCTGCGGCCGCCCGCACTCCGTGTACCGCAAGTTCGGCCTGTGCCGCGTGTGCCTCCGTGAGATGGCTCACCGTGGCGAGCTGCCGGGCGTGACCAAGAGCTCCTGGTAAACCCTTCTGTCCCTGGACAGTTGGGATTGCCGGTAACTCTCGGTAAGCATCTGGGTCGGCGGAGGCCCCTCCCCCATGCCGTAGGCTAGTGGGGTTGGGCGTCCGCCGCCCGCACGACTTACTACGCCGTAGGTCCCCGCACCGCACCCGTCCCGTCTCAGTACGGGGAGAGGGATGGCGCATACAGGAAACCCCGGCGAGAGAGGCCGAAGGCCAATTCATGACCATGACTGACCCGATCGCAGACATGCTCACGCGTCTGCGGAACGCTAACTCGGCGTACCACGACTCCGTCGTGATGCCGCACAGCAAGATCAAGTCGCACATCGCGGAAATCCTCAAGCAGGAGGGTTTCATCACCGGCTGGAAGGTCGAGGACGCCGAGGTCGGCAAGAACCTCGTCCTCGAGCTGAAGTTCGGTCCGAACCGCGAGCGCTCGATCGCCGGCATCAAGCGAATCTCGAAGCCGGGTCTGCGTGTTTACGCGAAGTCCACCAACCTGCCGAAGGTCCTCGGTGGCCTGGGCGTGGCGATCATCTCCACGTCCCACGGTCTCCTGACCGGCCAGCAGGCGCAGAAGAAGGGCGTGGGTGGGGAAGTCCTCGCCTACGTCTGGTAGTCGGGAACGGAGGAAAAGCTATGTCTCGTATCGGCAAGCTCCCCATCCCGGTTCCCGCCGGCGTGGACGTCACCATCGATGGCCGCACGATCGCGGTGAAGGGCCCCAAGGGTCTCCTCTCCCACACCGTTGCCGCCCCCATCGAGATCGTTAAGGGCGAGGACGGCGTTCTGAACGTCACCCGTCCGAACGACGAGCGTCAGAACAAGGCCCTCCACGGCCTGTCCCGCACGCTGGTGGCCAACATGATCACCGGTGTGACCCAGGGATACACCAAGGCGCTCGAGATCAGCGGTGTCGGTTACCGCGTGGCCGCGAAGGGCTCCGCTCTGGAGTTCCAGCTCGGCTACAGCCACCCGATCCTGGTGGAGGCCCCCGAGGGCATCTCCTTCAAGGTCGAGTCGCCGACCAAGTTCTCGGTCGAGGGCATCGACAAGCAGAAGGTCGGCGAGGTCGCCGCCAACATCCGCAAGCTGCGGAAGCCCGACCCGTACAAGGCCAAGGGCGTCAAGTACGCGGGCGAGGTCATCCGCCGCAAGGTCGGAAAGGCTGGTAAGTAAAGCCATGGCATACGGTGTGAAGATCGCCAAGGGCGACGCTTACAAGCGCGCTGCGAAGGCGCGCCGCCACATCCGCATCCGCAAGAGCATCTCGGGTACGGCGGAGCGTCCGCGCCTCGTCGTGACCCGCTCGAACCGCGGTATCACCGCCCAGGTCATCGACGACCTCAAGGGTCACACCCTTGCGTCGGCGTCGCACCTGGACGCGTCGGTCCGCGGTGGCGAGGGTGACAAGTCCGCGCAGGCCAAGCAGGTCGGTCTCCTGGTCGCCGAGCGCGCCAAGGCCGCCGGTGTCGAGGCCGTCGTGTTCGACCGCGGTGGCAACAGGTACGCCGGGCGCATTGCCGCTCTGGCTGACGCCGCCCGCGAAGCCGGGCTGAAGTTCTAAGCCCCGGTTCCGGGACTAACGGACGTAACAGAGAGAGGTAATCCAATGGCTGGACCCCAGCGCCGCGGCAGCGGTGCCGGTGGCGGCGAGCGGCGGGACCGGAAGGGTCGCGACGGTGGCGCTGCCGCCGAGAAGACCGCCTACGTTGAGCGCGTCGTCGCGATCAACCGTGTCGCCAAGGTTGTGAAGGGTGGTCGTCGCTTCAGCTTCACCGCGCTGGTCGTGGTGGGCGACGGTGACGGCACCGTGGGTGTCGGTTACGGCAAGGCCAAGGAAGTTCCCGCGGCCATCGCCAAGGGTGTCGAGGAGGCGAAGAAGAACTTCTTCCGCGTCCCCCGCATCCAGGGCACCATCCCGCACCCGGTTCAGGGCGAGAAGGCTGCGGGCGTCGTCCTGCTGAAGCCTGCTTCCCCCGGTACCGGTGTTATCGCCGGTGGCCCGGTGCGCGCCGTTCTGGAGTGCGCCGGCGTTCACGACATCCTGTCGAAGTCGCTCGGCTCCGACAACGCGATCAACATCGTGCACGCGACCGTGGAGGCCCTCAAGGGCCTGCAGCGTCCCGAGGAGATCGCGGCCCGCCGCGGTCTGCCGCTCGAGGACGTCGCTCCCGCGGCTCTGCTCCGTGCGCGTGCAGGGGCGGGTGTGTGATGGCTCGCCTCAAGATCACGCAGACGAAGTCGTACATCGGCAGCAAGCAGAACCACCGCGACACCCTTCGTTCGCTCGGGCTCAAGCGCCTGAACGACGTGGTCGTCAAGGAGGACCGCCCCGAGTTCCGCGGCATGGTGCACACCGTCCGCCACCTCGTGACGGTTGAGGAGGTTGACTAATCATGGCTGAGACCAGCCCGCTGAAGGCCCACAACCTCCGTCCCGCCCCCGGCGCCAAGACCGCCAAGACCCGTGTTGGTCGTGGTGAGGCGTCGAAGGGTAAGACGGCCGGTCGTGGTACCAAGGGTACGAAGGCTCGTTACCAGGTTCCGCAGCGCTTCGAGGGTGGGCAGATGCCCCTCCACATGCGCCTGCCGAAGCTGAAGGGCTTCAAGAACCCGTTCCGCACCGAGTTCCAGGTCGTGAACCTGGACAAGCTGGCCGCGCTCTACCCGCAGGGTGGCGAGGTCACGGTGGCCGACCTGGTCGCCAAGGGTGCCGTTCGCAAGAACCAGCTCGTCAAGGTCCTGGGCCAGGGCGAGATCTCCGTGGCGCTGCAGGTTTCGGTTGACGCCGTTTCCGCCTCCGCCAAGGAGAAGATTGCCGCCGCCGGCGGCTCCGTCACCGAGCTCGTCTAAGACGAACCCACGTGACAGATAGCTGAAAACCCGACCGGGGATGCCTCACATATGGGGCATCCCCGGTTGGTCGTTCCACGGGGGGCGCAGTCGCCGGTAAGGTGGCCTGCACCTTTGCTTGTACGTATTCGTCGAACCTCAGACCGTCACCTCTGACGCAGTAGCGCGGGGGTCGCAGGAGGCACCGTGCTCACCGCGTTCGCCCGGGCGTTCAAGACGCCCGACCTGCGCAAGAAGCTGCTCTTCACGCTCGGCATCATCGTGCTGTTCCGCCTCGGGTCCCACGTCCCGGTACCCGGCGTGAACTACAAGAACGTCCAGATCTGTGTCGACCAGGCCGGAAGCAGCAACAGCCTCTTCGGTCTCGTCAACATGTTCAGCGGCGGCGCGCTGCTCCAGATCACGATCTTCGCGCTCGGGATCATGCCGTACATCACGGCGAGCATCATCCTGCAGCTGCTGACCGTGGTCATCCCGAAGCTGGAGACCCTCAAGAAGGAGGGCCAGTCCGGCACGGCGAAGATCACGCAGTACACGCGCTACCTGACGGTCGCGCTCGCCATCCTCCAGGGCACGGGTCTCGTCGCCACCGCCCGCACGGGCGCGCTGTTCCAGGGCTGCCCGGTCGCGAGCCAGATCGTTCCGGACCGGTCGATCTTCACCACCATCACCATGGTCGTCACGATGACCGCCGGTACCTGTGTCGTCATGTGGCTCGGTGAGCTGATCACCGACCGCGGCATCGGCAACGGCATGTCGATCCTGATGTTCATCTCGATCGCCGCCGGCTTCATCGGCGCGCTGTGGCAGATCAAGCTCCAGGGCAAGATCGCCGACGGTTGGGTCGAGTTCGGCGTCGTGATCCTCGTCGGCCTGGCGATGGTCGCGCTGGTGGTCTTCGTGGAGCAGGCCCAGCGCCGCATCCCGGTGCAGTACGCGAAGCGCATGATCGGCCGCCGCGCGTACGGCGGCACCTCGACCTACATCCCGCTCAAGGTGAACCAGGCCGGTGTGATTCCGGTCATCTTCGCCTCGTCGCTGCTGTACATCCCGGCGCTGATCGTCCAGTTCAGCGGATCCACCGCAGACTGGGCGATCTGGATCCAAAAGCACTTCGTCAAGGGCGACCACCCGTACTACATCGCGACCTACTTCCTCCTGATCGTCTTCTTCGCGTTCTTCTACGTGGCGATTTCGTTCAACCCCGAGGAAGTTGCAGACAACATGAAGAAGTATGGTGGGTTCATCCCGGGTATCCGCGCCGGTCGACCCACCGCCGAGTACCTGAGCTACGTGCTCAACCGGATCACCTGGCCGGGGTCGCTGTACCTGGGTCTGATCGCTCTAGTGCCGACGATGGCGTTGGCCGGCTTCGGAGCGAACCAGAACTTCCCGTTCGGCGGGACGAGCATCCTGATCATCGTGGGTGTGGGTCTGGAAACCGTGAAGCAGATCGAGAGCCAGCTCCAGCAGCGCAATTACGAAGGGTTCCTCCGCTGATGCGTATCGTCCTCGTCGGACCGCCCGGTGCGGGCAAGGGAACGCAGGCCGCGTTCCTTGCAAAGAACCTGTCGATCCCGCACATCTCCACGGGCGACCTGTTCCGGGCCAACATCAGCAAGAACACCGAGCTGGGTCGCCGCGCGAAGGAGTTCATGGACGCCGGCAAGCTCGTCCCGGACGAGATCACCGTCGGCATGGCCAAGGACCGCATGGAGCAGCCGGACGCCGTGAACGGCTTCCTGCTGGACGGCTTCCCGCGCAACGTGTCGCAGGCCGAGGCCCTGGACGAGATGCTGCAGACCTCCGGCATGAAGCTCGACGCCGTCCTCGACCTGGAGGTCGAGGAGGACGAGGTCGTCAAGCGCATCGCCGGCCGCCGGATCTGCCGCAACGACTCCGCGCACGTGTTCCACGTCGAGTACAGCGCCCCGGAGACCGAGGGCGTCTGCGACAAGTGCGGCGGCGAGCTGTACCAGCGCGACGACGACTCCGAGGCCACGGTCCGGACCCGGCTGGAGGTCTACCACACGCAGACCGAGCCGATCATCGACTACTACAAGGCCCAGGGCCTGCTCGTGACGATCCCCGCGCTCGGCAAGGTCGAGGAAGTCACGCAGCGCGCGATGGACGCCCTGAAGAAGTAGTACCCCTGCTGTGCGTACGGCCGCGGTGTCCCCGGGACACCGCGGCCGTACTGTTGAGAAGACCCGGTTCAAAAGGTGGAAGGCACGTTCATGGTCCAGATCAAGACCCCCGAGCAGATCGCGAAGATGCGCGAGGCAGGGCTGGTCGTCGCCGCGATCCACGCGGCGACCCGTGAGGCGGCCGTTCCGGGCGCCACGACGCGGGATCTGGACATGGTCGCGCGCAAGGTGATCGCCGAGGCCGGGGCCAAGTCGAACTTCCTGGGCTACGGCGGGTTCCCCGCGACCATCTGCACCTCCGTCAACGAGGTCGTCGTCCACGGCATCCCGGACGACAAGACGGTCCTGAAGGACGGCGACGTCATCTCGATCGACGCCGGCGCGATCGTCGACGGTTGGCACGGGGACGCGGCCTTCACCGCCTTCGTGGGCACCGGGCACGCTCCGGAGCTGATCGAGCTCTCCCGGGTGACCGAGGAGTCGATGTGGGCCGGTATCGCCGCGATGCGGAACGGCAACCGCCTCGTGGACATCTCGAAGGCGATCGAGGGCTACATCCGCCGCCAGCCCCGGCCCTCGACCGGCAAGTACGGGATCATCGAGGACTACGGCGGCCACGGCATCGGCTCCGAGATGCACATGGACCCGCACCTGCTGAACTACGTCTCGCGCAAGCGGGGCAAGGGCATCAAGCTGGTCCCGGGCGTCTGCCTGGCGATCGAGCCGATGGTCTCCCTCGGTACCGCCCGAACGGAGGTACTGGCGGACGACTGGACGGTGGTCACCACGGACAGCTCCTGGTCCTCGCACTGGGAGCACTCCGTCGCCCTGACGGAGGACGGCCCCATCGTCCTGACCAGCCCGGACTGCGGCAAGGCGAAGCTGGCGGAGTACGGGGTCACCACGGCTCCGGACCCCCTCGGTTAATGATCTAGACTCATGGGCAAACTTTCCGGATTCGTCTTTCTGGGTGCCCTGACGTAGACTGACTCGTCGGCTTACGTGCATTCCCATGTCCGTGGGCCGATCAAGGTAGCCGATTCGAAAGGCGAAGCGTGGCCAAGAAGCAAGGTGCCATCGAGATCGAGGGCACCGTGATCGAGTCCCTCCCGAACGCCATGTTCAAGGTGGAGCTCCAGAACGGTCACAAGGTCCTCGCGCACATCAGCGGCAAGATGCGCATGCACTACATCCGCATCCTGCCCGATGACCGGGTCGTCGTGGAGCTCTCTCCGTACGACCTGACGCGTGGCCGGATCGTCTACCGATACAAGTAGATCTTGCTCTCACTCCTGCCTGGGCTCGCGTCCCGGTGCGGGTGGTGGCACTGACCCGGAGAACCTTAAGAACATGAAGGTCAAGCCGAGCGTCAAGAAGATCTGCGACAAGTGCAAGGTGATCCGCCGTCACGGCCGGGTCATGGTCATCTGCGACAACCTGCGCCACAAGCAGCGCCAGGGCTGACGCACGCCGACCGACCTGCACTCCGCAGTTCTTCGCGCGACGTAAGAAAACGTACATACGCAGAGCCCGCCCAGCCCCGCAGGGGGTCGGCGGCACCTCCGGCGGGGGCCGGGGACCCGGACGTACCACCGCCCACGGGCGGTCGGCGGTCGGGAGCGGTTCTGCGGAAGACCCCCGAACACACAGGAGCCATTGAATGGCACGCGTTTCCGGTGTTGACATCCCGCGCGAAAAGCGCGTGGAGATCGCACTCACCTACGTCTTCGGTATCGGGCGCACCCGGTCGAAGGAGATCCTCGCCTCGACCGGCGTGAACCCGAACACCCGCGTTCGTGACCTGTCCGAGGAGGACCTGGTCAAGATCCGCGAGTACGTGGACGCCAACCTCCGCACCGAGGGTGACCTCCGCCGCGAGATCCAGGCCGACATCCGCCGCAAGGTGGAGATCGGCTGCTACCAGGGTCTGCGTCACCGCCGTGGCCTGCCGGTCCGCGGTCAGCGCACCAGCACGAACGCGCGTACCCGCAAGGGCCCGCGTCGCGCGATCGCCGGCAAGAAGAAGCCGGGCAAGAAGTAGTCCTGTTCAGCGGTCTTGCGCTGTAGGACCGACCACCTCCCGTAGGAGTAAGAGATGCCCCCCAAGGGTCGTCAGGGCGCTGCCAAGAAGGTGCGCCGCAAGGAAAAGAAGAACGTCGCTCACGGCCACGCGCACATCAAGAGCACGTTCAACAACACGATCGTCTCGATCACGGACCCGTCCGGCAACGTGATCTCCTGGGCCTCCGCCGGCCACGTCGGCTTCAAGGGCTCGCGCAAGTCCACCCCCTTCGCCGCGCAGATGGCCGCCGAGTCGGCCGCCCGCCGCGCGCAGGAGCACGGCATGCGCAAGGTTGACGTCTTCGTCAAGGGTCCGGGCTCCGGCCGCGAGACCGCGATCCGCTCCCTCCAGGCCACCGGCCTCGAGGTCGGCTCGATCCAGGACGTCACCCCCACCCCGCACAACGGCTGCCGTCCGCCGAAGCGCCGCCGCGTCTGACGCAGCGACGCCTGTGCGTCCTTGAGAGTCCGGGCGGTACGACCCCTTCGGGGGCCGTGCCGCCCGTACCCTTGCAGTACCGCCGCGCCAGCGGTGCGGCGGCTTGTCGGGCGTCAAATAGTGGGCGTCCACGACTGAAGGAAAAAAAGACATGCTTATCGCTCAGCGTCCTTCGCTGACCGAAGAGGTCGTCGACGAATACCGCTCCCGGTTCGTGATCGAGCCGCTGGAGCCGGGCTTCGGCTACACCCTCGGCAACTCCCTGCGCCGTACCCTCCTGTCCTCGATCCCGGGTGCCGCTGTCACCAGCATCCGCATCGACGGTGTCCTGCACGAGTTCACCACCGTGCCGGGCGTCAAGGAGGACGTGACCGACCTCATCCTCAACATCAAGCAGCTGGTCGTTTCCTCGGAGCACGACGAGCCGGTCGTGATGTACCTGCGCAAGCAGGGTCCCGGTCTGGTCACCGCTGCCGACATCGCGCCGCCGGCCGGTGTCGAGGTGCACAACCCGGACCTGGTCCTCGCCACGCTGAACGGCAAGGGCAAGCTGGAGATGGAGCTGACCGTCGAGCGCGGTCGCGGCTACGTCTCCGCCGTGCAGAACAAGCAGGTGGGCCAGGAGATCGGCCGTATCCCGGTCGACTCCATCTACAGCCCGGTGCTCAAGGTCACCTACAAGGTCGAGGCGACCCGTGTCGAGCAGCGCACCGACTTCGACAAGCTGATCGTCGACGTCGAGACCAAGCAGGCCATGCGCCCGCGCGACGCCATGGCGTCCGCCGGTAAGACCCTGGTCGAGCTGTTCGGTCTGGCCCGCGAGCTCAACATCGACGCCGAGGGCATCGACATGGGCCCGTCCCCTACGGACGCCGCCCTGGCCGCCGACCTGGCGCTGCCGATCGAGGAGCTGGAGCTCACGGTCCGCTCCTACAACTGCCTCAAGCGCGAGGGCATCCACTCCGTGGGCGAGCTCGTCGCCCGCTCCGAGGCCGACCTGCTCGACATCCGCAACTTCGGTGCGAAGTCGATCGACGAGGTCAAGGCGAAGCTGGCCGGCATGGGCCTGGCCCTCAAGGACAGCCCGCCCGGATTCGACCCGACCGCCGCCGCCGACGCCTTCGGTGCCGACGACGACGCGGACGCCGGTTTCGTGGAGACCGAGCAGTACTGAGCAGTACCCCGCAGTACCCATGCAATGACTTCCCCGGGGCGTCCGCCCCGGGGGAACTGACACCGGTACCTGACACGGCCGGTGCAGATACGAAGGAGTAACACCATGCCGCGTCCCGCCAAGGGAGCCCGTCTGGGCGGCAGCGCCGCGCACGAGAAGCTTCTCCTCGCGAACCTCGCGAAGTCGCTGTTCGAGCACGGCCGCATCACGACGACCGAGGCCAAGGCCCGCCGCCTGCGTCCGGTCGCCGAGCGTCTGATCACCAAGGCGAAGAAGGGCGACATCCACAACCGTCGCCTGGTTCTCCAGACGATCACGGACAAGAGCATCGTCCACACGCTCTTCACCGAGATCGCCCCGCGCTTCGAGAACCGCCCCGGTGGTTACACGCGCATCACCAAGATCGGCAACCGTCGCGGCGACAACGCCCCGATGGCGGTCATCGAGCTCGTCGAGGCCCTGACCGTGGCCCAGCAGGCCACCGGTGAGGCCGAGGCCGCCACCAAGCGTGCGGTCAAGGAGGCCGAGGCCAAGGCCGAGGCCCCCGCCGAGGTCGAGGAGACCAAGGAGGCCTGATCCTTCGGGATCGTGCCTGCCTGATCGGCTCTGAACGGGCCCGCCCTTCCCGGGGCGGGCCCGTTCTGCATGGGGGTGAACAGCATGCGCTTGAGAGGATCTGTCACGTGAGTGACGAGGTGAAGCCCGGGCACGTCCGGGTCAGGCTGGACCTGTCGTACGACGGCACGGACTTCTCCGGCTGGGCGAAGCAGCGCACGCTGCGGACCGTCCAGGGCGAGCTGGAGTCCGCCCTGCGGACCGTGATGCGGCTGCCCTACCCGGTCGAGCTGACCGTGGCCGGGCGGACCGACGCGGGCGTGCACGCCCGCGGGCAGGTCGCCCAGTTCGACCTGGACGGGGAGGTGTGGGCGGAGCACGGCGACAAGCTGCTGCGCCGCCTGGCGGGCAAGCTGCCGCACGACGTACGGGTCTGGAAGGTGGCCGAGGCCCCGGCGGGCTTCAACGCCCGGTTCTCCGCCGTCTGGCGCCGCTACGCCTACCGGGTGGGCGACCACCCCGCCGGCGTGGACCCGCTGCTGCGGAACCACGTGCTGTGGCACCCGTGGCCGCTGGACGTGGCCGCCATGAACGAGGCCGCCGCCGAGCTGCTCGGCGAGCACGACTTCGCCGCGTACTGCCGCAAGCGCGAGGGCGCCACCACCATCCGCACCCTCCAGCAGCTGAGCTGGGAGCGGGGCGGGGACGGGATCGTCACCGCGACCGTCCGCGCCGACGCCTTCTGCCACAACATGGTCCGCTCGCTGGTCGGCGCCCTGCTGCACGTCGGGGACGGGCACCGCGCGACGGACTGGCCCGGCAAGGTGCTGCGGGCCGCCGTACGGGACTCCTCGGTGCACGTCGTCAAGCCGCACGGACTGACCCTGGAGGAGGTCGGCTACCCGGCGGACGAGCTGCTGGCCGCGCGCAGCAAGGAGGCCCGGAACGTGCGGACGCTGCCGGGCGCCGGCTGCTGCTGACGGCAGCCGGCCGCCGCTGCCGCCGGTAATCCGTTTGGGAGGACGCTCCCGGGGCCGGGACAATGCCCCGCATGGGACATCTCGAAGCCGGCCACCTGGAGTACTACCTTCCCGACGGGCGGGTACTGCTCCCCGACGTCTCCTTCCGGGTGGGGGAGGGGTCGGTGGTCGCCCTGGTGGGGGCGAACGGGGCCGGCAAGACCACCCTGCTGCGCCTGCTGTCCGGCGAGCTCCAGCCGCACGGCGGCTCCGTCACGGTCAGCGGCGGCCTCGGGGTGATGTCGCAGTTCATCGGCTCGGTCCGGGACGAGACCACCGTCCGCGACCTGCTGGTCTCGGTCGCGCACCCGCGGATCCGGGAGGCCGCGAAGGCCGTGGACCGGGCCGAACACCTGATCATGACGGTCGACGACGAGGCCGCGCAGATGGCGTACGCGCAGGCCCTCAGCGACTGGGCGGACGTCCAGGGGTACGAGGCGGAGACGCTGTGGGACGTGTGCACCACGGCCGCGCTGGGCGTCCCCTACGACAAGGCACAGTTCCGCGAGGTGCGCACGCTCTCGGGCGGTGAGCAGAAGCGGCTGGTCCTGGAGGCGCTGCTGCGCGGGCCGGACGAGGTGCTGCTCCTCGACGAGCCGGACAACTACCTCGACGTCCCCGGCAAGCGGTGGCTGGAGGACCAGCTGCGGGCCACCCGCAAGACGGTGCTGTTCATCTCGCACGACCGGGAGCTGCTCTCCCGCGCCGCCCAGAAGATCATCGCGGTCGAGCCCGGGATCGACGGCTCGGACGTGTGGGTGCACGGGGGCGGCTTCGACACCTTCCACGAGGCCCGCAAGGAGCGCTTCGCCCGCTTCGAGGAGCTCAAGCGACGCTGGGAGGAGAAGCACGCCCAGCTGAAGAAGCTGGTGGTCACCCTTCGGCAGGCGGCCGCGGTCAGCCACGAGATGGCCTCGCGGTACGCGGCGGCCCAGACGCGGCTGCGGAAGTTCGAGGAGGCCGGCCCGCCGCCGGAGCCGCCGCGGGAGCAGGAGATCCGGATGCGGCTGAAGGGCGGGCGCACCGGAGTCCGGGCCCTGACCTGCAAGGACCTGGAGCTGACCGGCTTGATGAAGCCCTTCGACCTGGAGGTCTTCTACGGCGAGCGGGTCGCGGTGCTCGGGTCGAACGGCTCGGGCAAGTCGCACTTCCTGCGGCTGCTGGCCGGGGACGCGGAGAACCCGGTCGCCCACACGGGGGAGTGGAAGCTCGGCGCCCGCGTGGTGCCCGGCCACTTCGCGCAGACGCACGCGCACCCCGAACTGTTCGGCCGGTCGCTCGTCGACATCCTGTGGACGGAGCACGCGAAGGACCGCGGCGGGGCCATGTCGGTGCTGCGCCGCTACGAGCTGGAGCGCCAGGGCGACCAGCCGTTCGAGAAGCTGTCGGGCGGCCAGCAGGCCCGCTTCCAGATCCTGCTGCTGGAGCTGGCGGGCACCACGGCGCTGCTGCTGGACGAGCCGACGGACAACCTGGACCTGGAGTCCGCGGAGGCGCTGCAGGACGGCCTGGAGGCGTACGAGGGCACGGTGCTGTGCGTCACGCACGACCGCTGGTTCGCGCGTACATTTGACCGTTTCCTGGTCTTCGGTTCAGACGGTGTTGTGCGGGAGACTCGGGAACCCGTCTGGGACGAACGTAGGGTCGAGCGGGAACGCTAGGGGGAGCCCGCCCCCGGGCGGGTCGATCGGGGAGGCGTTGTGCGGCTGCGGTCCGGCACCTGGCTCAGGAAACGGCACGACCCGGCGGTGCGGCGGGACCTGGCCGCCCGGCTGCTGGCTCCTGCGACCCGCCCGTGGTTCGCCGGTTGCCTGGTCGTGGTCCTCGGGATCTCCGTCTCCACGAGCCTGCGGTCGAACTGGGGCTCGGACAACGCCTTCGTCGTGAAGGCCGCCGAGACGCTGCTGGCGGGCGGCTCGCCGTACGAGGACAAGCGCTTCCTGTACCTCCCGAGCGCCGTGCTCATGGCGGTCCCGGAGGCGCTGCTGCCGACGCCGGTGCTGCGCTGGGTGCTGCCGTTGGTGGTGTCGGGGCTGGTGGCCGCGGGCTGGTGGGCGGCGCTGCGGCTGTTCTCGGTGCCGGCCGGCTCGCGGTTCGCGGTCGGCGGGTTCGCCGTGCTGGCGCTGGCCTTCCGGCCGTACGTGAACCTCGTCCTGATAGGGAACTGGACGGCGATCTCGGTGGCCGCCCTGCCCCTCGCCCTGCTGCTCGCGCACCGGCGGTCGTGGACGGCCGCGGGCCTGGTGGTGGGGCTGGCGATCGCCTGCAAGCCGATGCTGGTGCCCGTCGGGCTGCTGTTCGTGCTGGCCCGGCGGTGGCGGGGGCTGGCGGCGGCCGTGCTGGTGCCGCTGGGGACGTCCCTGCTGGGCGGGTTGCTGATGCCGAACCCGTCGCTGTTCTTCACCAAAACGCTGCCGTTCCTGCTCCGGGGGCAGGACGCGTACGCCCTGCCCTGGGACGCCTCGCCGATCGCGGTGCTGCCGCGGCTGGGGGTGCCGCAGCCGGTCGCGGTGCTGGTGGCGGCGCTGGGGGCGCTGGCCGGGCTGTGGGCGGCCTGGCGGCGGTGGCGGCGGGAGGACGACCGGGACGGGGGGGAGCTGAGGCTGGCGGAGACGGCCTGCATGGTGATGCTCGCCGCGTTCCTGGTGTCGCGGCCCTCCTTCGACCACTACCTGCTGGTGGTACTGCCGCTGATGCTGGCCTCGGGGGTGCGGGCGGGTTCGGCGGTGCGCTCGGGCTGGTTCTGGGCGGGCATGTTCCCGCAGGTCGCGGGGGTGCCGTGGCCGTCGGAGCTGGAGCGCAAGCGGCGGGCGTTCAAGGACTGCTTCACGCTGTGCGTGTGGGCGGCCACCCTCGCGCGGCGGTGCCTGCGCCCGGCGCGGGTTAACCTGGAAGGCGTACGAACTGCAGGGACCCTTCCCGGGCCCGGAACAGAGCGCACCGCGGAGCCCGCCGAGGCGGGCTCCGGGCCTGCGTTTTGACCCTTCCAGGGCGCGATGGGTATCCTGCTGGTTCGTTATGCGTATTGGCTTGCTCATTCTCACGTGAAAGGGCCTTACGCCGGTCCACCGGGCCGATGACCAGCGGTACACACGGGTTGCGTCCCCGATGTGAACCAGGGCTGTCGTGATCGTCCGTGGTGGCCTTGTCAGGACCCTTCCCTTCGGGCCGCGAGGCTCGGGGGAGAACCCATCACTGAAGAAGCGAAGGCATACGACCGTGCGTACGTACAGCCCCAAGCCCGGCGACATCTCGCGCCAGTGGCTCGTCATTGACGCCCAGGACGTCGTCCTCGGCCGTCTGGCGACCCAGGCCGCTGCCCTCCTGAAGGGCAAGCACAAGCCGACCTACGCCCCCCACATGGACATGGGCGACTTCGTCATCGTCATCAACGCCGACAAGGTCCACCTGTCCGGCAACAAGGCGTCCCAGAAGATGGCCTACCGCCACTCCGGCTTCCCGGGCGGTCTGCGCTCCGTGCGCTACGACGACCTGCTGGCGAACAACCCGGAGAAGGCCGTCGAGAAGGCCGTCAAGGGCATGCTCCCCAAGAACTCCCTGGGCCGTCAGATGCTCTCGAAGCTGAAGGTCTACTCGGGCGACCAGCACCCGCACGCTGCCCAGCAGCCGGTGCCGTTCGAGATCACCCAGGTCGCGCAGTAGTTCCGGCCACCCCCTAAACACAGAGAATTCTGAGGAGCATCGTGGCCGAGACCACCGCCGAGACCCCCGTCGACGAGTTCGAGGGCGTCGAGGAGTACACCACCGAGTCGGACGTCGTCGTCGAGGGCGACTACACCTCCGAGTCCCTTGCCGGTCGCTTCGGCGACCCCCAGCCGGCCGCCGGCCTGGGCCGTCGCAAGAACGCCATTGCCCGCGTCCGGATCGTTCCGGGCTCCGGCAAGTGGAAGATCAACGGTCGCACCCTTGAGGACTACTTCCCGAACAAGGTGCACCAGCAGGAAGTCAACGAGCCGTTCAAGCTGCTTGAGCTCGACGGCCGTTACGACGTCATCGCCCGCATCGCGGGTGGCGGCGTCTCCGGCCAGGCCGGCGCCCTGCGCCTCGGCGTGGCCCGTGCGCTGAACGAGGCGGACGTCGACAACAACCGCCCGGCGCTGAAGAAGGCCGGCTTCCTCTCCCGCGACGACCGTGCGGTCGAGCGCAAGAAGGCCGGTCTGAAGAAGGCCCGTAAGGCTCCGCAGTACAGCAAGCGTTAATCTGCGCCTGCTGTTCAGCAACGACCGCCCCGGCAGCACTCTCCGTGCTGCCGGGGCGGTTCGTTTACCGCCACGAGCGGCACATACCTGTCACCAGCGGTCTCAAGCGAAGCGCGATCTGGGAGGACAACAGTGGGACAACTCTTCGGGACGGACGGTGTACGCGGCGTCGCCAATGCGGATCTGACGGCTGAGCTCGCGCTCGGCCTCTCCGTGGCAGCGGCCCACGTTTTGGGCGAGGCCGGCACCTTCGCGGGCCACCGGCCGACGGCCGTGGTCGGCCGCGACCCCCGGGCCTCGGGCGAATTCCTGGAGGCCGCGGTCGTCGCGGGCCTCGCGAGCGCGGGCGTGGACGTCCTGCGCGTCGGTGTGCTGCCCACCCCGGCGGTGGCGTATCTCACCGGTGCGCTGGGTGCCGACCTCGGCGTGATGCTCTCCGCCTCCCACAACGCCATGCCCGACAACGGCATCAAGTTCTTCGCCCGCGGCGGCCACAAGCTCGCCGACGAGCTGGAGGACCGGATCGAGGCCGTCTACGAGGAGCACCGCACGGGCGCGCCCTGGGACCGTCCCACCGGCGCCGGCGTCGGCCGGGTCTCCGACTACGACGAGGGCTTCGACAAGTACGTCGCCCACCTCATCGGGGTCCTCCCCAACCGCCTGGACGGGCTGAAGATCGTCCTGGACGAGGCGCACGGCGCGGCCGCCCGCGTCTCGCCCGAGGCCTTCGCCCGGGCCGGCGCCGAGATCGTCACCATCGGTGCCGAGCCCGACGGCCTCAACATCAACGACGGCTGCGGCTCCACCCACCTCGACCTGCTCAAGCGGGCCGTCGTCGAGCACGGCGCCGACCTCGGCATCGCCCACGACGGCGACGCCGACCGCTGCCTCGCGGTCGACGCCTCCGGCGCGGAGGTCGACGGCGACCAGATCCTCGCGGTGCTGGCCCTGGCCATGCGCGAGGCCGACGCCCTGCGCGGCAACACCGTCGTCGGCACGGTCATGTCCAACCTGGGCTTCAAGCTGGCCATGGAGGCCGAGGGCATCCAGGTCGTGCAGACCGGCGTCGGCGACCGGTACGTGCTGGAGGCCATGAAGGAGCACGGCTACGCGCTGGGCGGCGAGCAGTCCGGCCACGTGATCATCCTCGACCACGCGACGACCGGCGACGGCACGCTGACCGGCCTGATGCTGGCCGCGCGCGTCGCGGCCACCGGCCGGACGCTGGCGGAGCTGGCCGGTGTCATGCAGCGGCTGCCGCAGGTCCTGATCAACGTGCCCGACGTGGACAAGTCCCGGGTCGCCACTTCCGGCGAGCTGGCCGCGGCCGTCGCCGATGCCGAGCGCGAGCTCGGCACCACCGGCCGGGTGCTGCTCCGTCCGTCCGGTACGGAGCCCCTCGTCCGGGTGATGGTCGAAGCCGCCGACACCGAGCAGGCCCGTTCGGTGGCGGAGCGCCTCGCCGACGTCGTGAAGACGGCGCTCGGCTAGGCACCGCGCACCACGCCCGACCGGGCTACGGGCGCCGTGGCGCACCCGGCCGCCGGACCATCCGGTGCTGCTGGGTGCGCCACAGCAGTTTCCAGCCCACGAGGGTCGCGACCCCGGCCAGGACGATGCCGCACAGGTTGACCAGCAGTTGCAGCGCCGAACCCCACATCTGCTGGTAGTCCCCGAAGCTGAAGGCCACGGCGGCGTTCGCGGCGGCCGGGACGGTCGTGACGGAGATCGCCACGCCGACCAGGGCGCCGGCCTTCGCCGAGGTCAGCGACAGGGTTCCGGCCGTCCCGGCGAGCAGGGCCACGACGAAGGAGAACGGGTCGGGCTGCCAGACGAAGCTGGTGTTCGGGCGCGGGTCCTCCAGCATCGCCTCGTCGAACTGCCCCAGTCCGGTCATGGCCAGGCTGAACAGCGTGGTCGCCGCCATCGCCACCGTGAAGCCCACCACCAGGGCGAAGGCGGAGCGGCCGGCGAGCCTCGGCTCCCGCTGGACCAGCCCGGTGCAGATCCCGGCGAGCGGCCCGAACTCCGGGCCCAGGGCCATCGCGCCCACGATCAGGATGGCGTTGTCCAGGACCACCCCGCAGGCCGCGATCATCGTCGCGATGGCGAGGAACAGCAGGTAGTTGATGGTGAGGGTGGACTCCTCGTGGGTCGCCTCGGCCAGCTGCTCCCAGATCACGGCGTCCGCGGCCTCGCCCGGGGCCTCCTCCTCGGCCTCCTCGGCGCGGCGGGACAGCGACAGGTCGATGTGTTCGACGGCGATCGCGCCGTCCCGGTCGATGCCCAGTTCCCGTAGCCCGTGCACCAGCTCGTCCCCGGCCTCGCGGGCCACGTCGCACAGCACGATGTCGCCGACCGGGTCGCGGGCGGCCCCGGAGAGCACGGCCACGTGCGTGGTGCCGACCGTCCGGTCGATCAGTGCGAGGACGGCACCGGTCCGGTCGTGCGGGGTCATGATCCGCAGATGGAGCATGCCCGCACAGTAGCCCTCGCCCGGCCCTCGGGAGCGCGGTCAGAGCTTGCGCAGGCTGAGTTTCTGCACCTTGTGGTCCGGACCCTTGCGGACGACGAGGGTGGCGCGGCCGCGGGTGGGGGCCACGTTCTCCAGCAGGTTGGGCTTGTTGATCGTCCGCCACATGGTCTGCGCGTACTCCAGGGCCTCCTCCTCGGAGACCTGCGTGTACCTGCGGAAGTAGGAGAAAGGATTCTGGAAGGCCGTCTCGCGCAGCTTCCGGAACCGGTTGAGGTACCAGCGCTCGATGTCCTCGGGGCGCGCGTCCACGTACACGCTGAAGTCGAAGTAGTCGGCGAGGCCGACCCGGGTCCGGCCGTCCTTGCCGGGAAGGGCCGGCTGCAGCACGTTCAGGCCCTCGACGATCAGGATGTCCGGGCGGCGGACGACGAGCCGCTCGCCGGGGACGATGTCGTAGATCAGGTGCGAGTAGACCGGGGCGGTGACCTCGTCCTTACCGGCCTTGATGTCGGCGACGAAGCGGGTCAGCGCACGGCGGTCGTAGGACTCGGGGAAGCCCTTGCGGGAGGTCAGCCCGCGCCGCTCCAGCTCCTTCATCGGGTAGAGGAAGCCGTCCGTGGTGACGAGCTCCACGCGCGGGTGCTCGGGCCAGCGCGCCAGCAGGGCCTGGAGCAGACGGGCCACGGTGGACTTGCCGATGGCGACGGAGCCGGCGACCCCGATGACGAAGGGGGTGCCCTGCTGGCTGCCGTGGCCGGTGCCGCCCGCGTCGCCGAGGAAGGTGTTGAGGGTGCCGCGGAGGGTGCTGGTGGCGCCGACGTACAGGTTGAGCAGGCGGGACAGCGGCAGGTAGATGTCGCGGACCTCGTCCAGGTCGATGACGTCGCCGAGGCCGCGCAGCTGCTCGACCTCCTCGGCGGTCAGCGGCAGTGGGGTGCGCTCGCGCAGGGCGCTCCACTCGGCGCGGGTGAGGTCGACGTACGGCGAGACCTCGGCCCGGCGCGGGGAACGCTCGGACCGCTCGGGGCGCGTCATCGCGCAGTCCGGGTCGGGCGTGCTGCTTCGTGGCGGCGAAGTGATCACACCGCCATTGTCGTGGCTCGGGGCCCCTCGTGGGTGGTGTGGTCGGTCACGTGGCGCAGGCCCCGGGGGCGGCTTTCGGTCTCACTGAGATCACGATCGGGCACGAACGGAGGTTCGGGGTGAGCGGGTGTCGGTGGCGGCACGTAGATTGCTGATCATCGTGGCTCCGGCCCTCCCATGGGGAGTGGGTTCCGTCCGGGCCGTCCCGACCGTCATGTGCATCATCCTGTGGGGGAGTTTCGTGCGTAGCACCCTTGTCCGCCGTTCCGTCGTCGCCGCGTCCGCCGTCTCGCTGGCCCTGCTCGCCACCGCGTGCGGCTCGTCCGAGGGCAAGAAGGAGGACGCCAAGTCGTCCGCCCCTGCGGCCTCCGCACCCGCCGCGGCCGCGGCCAAGGGCAAGACGGACGCCGAGCTGGCGCCCCTCCTGCTGACCCAGGCCGAGGCCCCCAAGGGCAGCGTGGTCAAGACGCCCTCCGCGGCCCAGATCGCCGCCCACGCGGCCACCACCGACAAGGCCGAGTGCAAGCCGATCGTCCAGGCCGCGTCGATGGCGCCCCAGGGCACCTCCGCCGGTGTGGCCCGCATCCAGGTCGGTGGCACCTCCGGCAAGGCCGCCGACCCCAACGCGACGGAGGCGGACAAGGCGAAGGCGGCCCTGGAGATGCTCACCGGCGCCACCGGCACCTCCGTGACCCTGACCTCCTACGACGGCAAGGGCGCCGAGGAGGCGTTCGCCGCCTTCAAGACGGCGGGCACCGCCTGCGCGGGCGGCTACACGATGACCCAGGGCGGCGAGAGCCTGAAGGTCAACAAGGTGGCGGCGGGCGACGCCGTCACGGCCGGCGACGAGGCCGCCTCGTTCCTCGCGGACTTCGGCGACGCCGAGGCCCCGATGGCCGGGCAGCTGGTCGTGGTGCGCAAGGGCAACACCCTCGCCACGTTCTCGGTGCAGAACCTCGGCGGCAAGCCGGCGCTCCCGAAGGACGTCATCGACGCGCAGGTCAAGAAGCTCGGCTGAGCCACGCTGCTGGCGCCCGGCGCCTGAGCGGCCGTCAACCCCGCCCGGCGCATTCGCCGGAGCGGGGTTTTCGTTTCGTCCAAGTGCGGGGCCTGGGGCCGATCGCGGCGTACGCTGCGCCGTATGTGCGGAATTGTGGGTTACGTAGGAGCGCAGTCGGCGCTCGATGTGGTCATCGCCGGGCTCAAGCGGTTGGAGTACCGCGGTTACGACTCGGCGGGCGTCGCCGTGCTCGCCGACGGAGAGATCGCCTCCGCGAAGAAGGCCGGCAAGCTGGTCAACCTGGAGAAGGAGCTCGTCGCGCATCCGCTGCCGGCGGGCTCCACGGGCCTGGGGCACACGCGTTGGGCCACCCACGGGGGGCCCACCGACGCCAACGCCCACCCGCACCTCGACAACGCCGGCCGGGTGGCCGTCGTCCACAACGGCATCATCGAGAACTTCGCCGCGCTGCGCGCCGAACTGGCCGGCCGGGGGCACCGGCTGGAGTCCGAGACGGACACCGAGGTCGTGGCCCACCTGCTGGCGGAGCGGTTCGCCGCCGCCGGGCACGACCTCGCGGAGGCCATGCGGCAGGTGTGCCGGCGGCTGGAGGGGGCGTTCACGCTGGTCGCGGTGCACGCCGACGCGCCGGACGTGGTGGTCGGCGCCCGCCGGAACTCCCCTTTGGTCGTGGGCGTTGGAGAGGGCGAGAACTTCCTCGCCTCGGACGTGGCCGCGTTCATCGCCCACACGCGGTCCGCGATCGAGCTGGGGCAGGACCAGGTCGTCGAGCTCCGCCGCGACGGGGTCTCGGTGACCGGGTTCGACGGTTCGCCCGCCGAGGTGCGGGCGTACCACGTGGACTGGGACGCCTCGGCGGCCGAGAAGGGGGGATACGACTACTTCATGCTCAAGGAGATCGCCGAGCAGCCGAAGGCTGTCGCCGACACCCTCCTGGGCAGGATCGACGCGAGCGGCTCGCTGACCCTGGACGAGGTGCGCATTCCCGCCTCGGTGCTCCGGGAGGTCGACAAGGTCGTCATCGTGGCGTGCGGTACGGCGTACCACGCGGGCATGATCGCGAAGTTGGCCATCGAGCACTGGACCCGCATCCCGTGCGAGACGGAACTGGCGAGCGAGTTCCGCTACCGCGACCCGATCCTGGACCAGCGGACGCTGGTGGTGGCGATCTCGCAGTCCGGCGAGACCATGGACACCCTGATGGCGCTGCGACACGCGCGCGAGCAGGGGGCCAAGGTGCTGGCCATCTGCAATACGAACGGGTCGACGATCCCGCGGGAGTCGGACGCCGTGCTGTACACGCACGCCGGCCCCGAGGTGGCCGTCGCCTCGACGAAGGCGTTCCTCACGCAGTTGGTCGCCTGCTACCTGGTCGCGCTCTACCTCGGGCAGGTCCGGGGCACCAAATGGGGCGACGAGATCCAGGCGGTGGTCCGCGAGCTGTCCGACATCGCCGCGGCCGTCGACACCGTACTGGAGACGATGGAGCCGGTGCGGGAGCTGGCCCGGTCCCTGGCCGACAAGAACACCGTGCTGTTCCTCGGGCGGCACGTCGGCTACCCGGTGGCGCTGGAGGGTGCGCTCAAGCTCAAGGAGCTCGCGTACATGCACGCCGAGGGCTTCGCGGCGGGCGAGCTCAAGCACGGGCCGATCGCGCTCATCGAGGCGGACCTGCCGGTCGTGGTCGTCGTGCCCTCGCCGCGCGGGCGCTCGGTCCTGCACGACAAGATCGTGTCGAACATCCAGGAGATCCGGGCGCGCGGGGCGCGGACCATCGTGATCGCGGAGGAGGGGGACCAGGCCGTGGTCCCGTACGCCGACCACCTGATCCGCATCCCGGCCACGCCGACGCTGCTCCAGCCGCTGGTGGCGACGGTGCCGCTCCAGGTGTTCGCCTGCGAACTCGCCACGGCCCGCGGGAACGAGGTGGACCAGCCGCGTAATCTCGCGAAGTCCGTGACCGTGGAGTGAATGGGTAGTTCGTTGTGATTATCGGCGTGGGAATCGACGTTGCCGAGATCGACCGCTTCGGCGCGGCGCTGGAGCGGACGCCGGGCATGGCGCAGCGGCTCTTCGTCGAGTCCGAGTTGCTGCTGCCGAGCGGCGAGCGGCGCGGGACCGCCTCGCTCGCCGCCCGGTTCGCCGCGAAGGAGGCACTGGCCAAGGCGCTCGGCGCACCCGCCGGAATGCTGTGGACCGACGCCGAGGTGTACGTGGAGGAGTCAGGGCAGCCGCGGGTGCGGGTGCAGGGCACCGTGGAAGCGCGGGCCGTGGCCCTGGGGGTGAAGACCTTTCACGTTTCGCTCAGCCACGACGCGGGCGTCGCCTCGGCGGTGGTCATCGCCGAGGCGTAGGGGCACCGGTCCGGCCGCCCGATCGGGCAGGCTGGGCGCATGCGGACTGCTTACAGCGTGGAGAACGTACGGGCGGCCGAGCGGGAGCTGATGGCTCGGCTCCCCGAGGGCGCCCTGATGCAGCGGGCGGCGGCCGGGCTCGCCGCCGCCTGCGCGGACGTGCTGCCGAAGGTGTACGGGGCGCGGGTCGTGCTGCTCGTCGGGCCCGGGGACAACGGCGGCGACGCCCTGTACGCGGGCGCCCGGCTGGCCCGGCGCGGCGCCGGGGTGACCGTCGTGCCGATGGACCCGCAGCGGATGCACCCGGGCGGGCTGGCCGCGCTGCGGGCCGCCGGGGGGCGGGTCGGCGAGACCGTGCCCGACCGGGCTGACCTGGTCGTGGACGGGCTGCTCGGCATCGGCGGGCGCGGCGGACTGCGGCCGGCGGCCGCAGCGCTGGTCGAACGGATCCCGGCCGGGGCCGTCGTGGTCGCCGTGGACCTGCCGAGCGGGGTGGACGCGGACACCGGGGAAGTGGCCGGGGCGGCCGTGCGGGCCGACGTCACGGTGACCTTCGGGGCCCACAAGCCGGGGCTGCTGATCGACCCCGGGGCTTCGCGGGCCGGCGTGGTGCGGCTGGTGGACATCGGGCTGGAGTTCGACGCCCCGGCAGGGCCCGGGCCCGGGCCCGGGGCCCCGTCCGGTCCCGAGGTCGAGGCCCTGCAGCACGCCGATGTGGCCGGGCTGCTGCCGCGGCCGGCGGCGTCCAGCGACAAGTACCGCCGCGGTGTCGTCGGCATCGTCGCCGGATCGGCGCAGTACCCCGGCGCGGCCGTACTCGCCGTGGCGGGGGCCCTGCGGGGCGGTGCGGGGGCGGTGCGGTACGTCGGCCCGGCTGCGCAGGAGGTCCTCGCCCGCTACCCCGAGACGCTGATCGGGTGGGGGCGGGTCCAAGCGTGGGTCGTCGGACCCGGACTGGGGGAGGGGCGCGGCGAGGAGGTGGCACGGGCGCTGGCCGACCCGGTGCCGGTGCTGGTCGACGCGGACGGACTGCGCGGGCTGGACCCGTCGGCGCTGCGCGCCCGGCCGGCGGCGACGCTGCTGACCCCCCACGCCGGCGAGGCGGCCGCCTTGCTCGGGGTACCGCGGGAGGCGGTGGAAGCCGGGAGGCTCGCGGCCGTACGGGAGTTGGCCGGGCGGTACGGGGCGCCGACCCTGCTGAAGGGGTCGACGACGCTGGTGTGCGACGGGGGCGGGCGCGGGCCGGTGCGGGTGAACCCGACGGGTACGCCGTGGCTCGCGACGGCGGGCAGCGGCGACGTGCTGTCGGGGCTCGGCGGGTCGCTGCTGGCGGCCGGGCTGGGGGCGGCGGATGCGGGTGCGGTGGCGGCGTACCTGCACGGGCTCGCCGCTCGGTCGGCCGCTGCGGGGGCGCCGGTTCTCGCCCATGAGGTGGCCGAGGCGCTCCCCGCCGCCTGGCGCAACGTCGCCCGGCCCTGACGGACCGCCGCCGAGGCCACCGGAGGCCGACCCCTCACTCCCCGCGCCCCGCACGACGGCGGGGCCGGTGCGTGCTGGTGGTCGCTTGCTGGGAATGGCGGTCGCGCGGGGGTGGGGCGGGCTCTGAGAGACTGGGGGCGATGAACGAGACACCGGGGCGCGTGTACGCCGAGATCGATCTGGACGCCGTACGGGCGAACGTGCGCGCACTGCGCGAGCGGGCACCCGGGGCCGAGGTCATGGCCGTCGTCAAGGCGGACGCCTACGGGCACGGCGCGGTCCCCTGCGCCCGCGCGGCCCTGGACGCCGGGGCCACCTGGCTCGGCACCGCCACGCCCCAGGAGGCGCTCGCCCTGCGTGCCGCGGGGGTCGGCGGCCGGATCATGTGCTGGCTGTGGACCCCCGGCGGTCCCTGGCGCGAGGCCGTCGAAGCCGATGTCGACGTGTCCGTCAGCGCGATGTGGGCCCTCGACGAAGTGACCGCCGCCGCCCGGGCGGCCGGGCGGCCCGCCCGGATCCAGCTCAAGGCGGACACCGGCCTCGGCCGCAACGGCTGCCAGCCCGCCGACTGGGCGGAACTCGTCGGCGCGGCCGCTGCAGCCGAGGCCGAGGGCACCGTCCGCGTCACCGGCCTCTGGTCGCACTTCGCGTGCGCCGACGAGCCCGGCCACCCTTCCGTCGAGCTCCAGCTGGCCGCGTTCCGCGACATGCTCGCCCGTGCCGAGAAGGAGGGACTGGAGCCCGAGGTCCGGCACATCGCCAACTCGCCCGCGACGCTGACCCTCCCGGACAGCCACTTCGACCTGGTGCGCTGCGGCCTCGCCGTGTACGGCGTCTCACCGGCCCCCGAGCTCGGCACTTCCGCGGAGCTCGGGCTGCGCCCCGCGATGACCCTCAAGGCGTCCGTGGCCCTGGTCAAGACGGTGCCGACCGGGCACGGCGTCAGCTACGGCCACCACTACGTCACCGACGCCGAGACGACCCTCGCCCTGATCCCCGCCGGATACGCCGACGGCATCCCCCGGCACGCCTCCGGCCGCGGCCCGGTCTCCGTCGGCGGACGGATCCGGCGTGTCGCCGGGCGCGTCGCGATGGACCAGTTCGTCGTCGACCTCGGGCCCGGCGCCACGGTGCGGGCGGGGGACGAGGCCGTTCTGTTCGGCACCGGCGAGCACGGCGAACCCACCGCCGAGGACTGGGCCCAAGCAGCACAGACGATCGCGTATGAGATCGTCACCCGTATCGGAGGGCGCGTACCGCGCGTCTACCGCAACGGCTGAGTGCTGAGTGAGGACGGCGTGAGCGAGAACTGGCGCAGGGCCGGCTGGGCCGGAGCCCTGATCGGCGTGATAGCCGCGGGTGCGGCGGCCGGTGTCGCCGTCGAGCGGATCACGGTGGGGCGCAGCGTGCGCCGCAAGGCGCGCGTCGCCCTCGACGCGACCGGCGACTACGGCTCCCTGCGCGGAACGCCCGGCGCTGCCTACGCCGAGGACGGCACCGAGCTCCACTACGAGGTCGACGAGCCGGACGAGGACGCCGCCCAACGGCCGCGCCCGCGCCTGCGCCGCAAGGCCGCGCCCGCGCCGACCGTCGTGTTCTGCCACGGCTACTGCCTGGGCCAGGACTCCTGGCACTTCCAGCGCGCCGCCCTGCGGGGCCTCGTCCGCGCCGTGTACTGGGACCAGCGCAGCCACGGCCGCAGCGCCCGCGGCTTCGCCCAGGCCGACGGCGAAGCGGTGACGATCGACCAGCTCGGCCGCGACCTGAAGACCGTCATCGACGCCGCCGCCCCCGAGGGCCCGCTGGTCCTGGTGGGTCACTCGATGGGCGGTATGACCATCATGGCGTTCGCCGAGCAGTACCCGGAGCTGGTCCGCGACCGCGTGCTCGGGGTCGCCCTGGTCGGCACCTCCAGCGGCCGCCTGAACGAGGTGACGTACGGTCTGCCCGCCGTGGGGATGGGCGCGGTGCGACGGATCCTGCCGCCCGTGCTCAAGGCGCTCGGCTCGCAGGTGGAGCTGGTGGAGCGGGGCCGCCGGGCCACCGCCGACCTCTTCGCCGGCATGATCAAGATGTACTCGTTCGGTGCCCCGCGGGAGGTGGACCCGGGCGTCGCCCGGTTCGCGGAGCGGCTCATCGAGGCCACCCCCATCGACGTGGTCGCCGAGTTCTATCCGGCCTTCCAGGCCCACGACAAGACGGCCGCCCTCCAGCGGTTCGCGGACATCCCCGTCACGGTCGTCGCCGGGGACCACGACATGATCACCCCGGCCGCGCACAGCCAGGCCATCAAGGACGCGCTGCCGGCCGCCGAGCTCGTCGTCCTGGAGCGGGCCGGGCACCTGATGATGCTGGAGTACCCGCAGACGGTGACCGGGCTGCTGGCCGAGCTGCTGGCGCGCACCGGTGCGGTGCCCACAGCGGCTAACGTTGGCGGACATGGAAGAAGTACCGCTGGAAGCGCTGGAAGCCCCCCGCAGCCCGGTGCGGGGATCGCAGGATCCTGAAGGCGCCGCCGGGGCGCGCATCACCGTCGACTCGCCCGAAGCCATGCAGGCGCTGGGCCGCAGCATCGCCGGGCTGCTCCGCCCCGGCGACCTCGTCCTGCTGACGGGGGAGCTCGGCGCGGGCAAGACCACGCTGACCCGCGGGCTCGGCGAGGGGCTCGGTGTCCGCGGGGCGGTGACCTCGCCGACGTTCGTGATCGCCCGGGTGCACCCCTCGCTGCGCGGCGGGCCGGCGCTGGTCCACGTGGACGCGTACCGGCTGGGCGGCGGGCTGGACGAGATGGAGGACCTGGACCTCGACGTGTCGCTGCCCGAGTCCGTGGTCGTCGTGGAGTGGGGCGACGGCAAGGTGGAGGACCTGTCGGACGACCGGCTGCACGTGGTGATCGCCCGCGCGGTCGGCCACGAGGAGGTCCTGGACGACGTACGGGAGGTCACCGTGCGCGGGGTCGGCCGGCGTTGGGCCGCACCGGGCCTGCTGGCGGGTCTCGGAGCCGTCACGGCGGGCTGAGTCCGGGTCGCCCTTCCGGGCGGCGGGGCGGGGCCCGGTCGGGCTTCGGACGGCCCGGGCGGGCTTCGGACGGCCCGGTCGGGCCGGGGACGTCCCGGGCGCGGCCGCCCCAACAGGTGCCGACAAGGTGTCGGCAAGATGTTGCGCCGGAAGAGCCGGGCGTGGTCACATGGTACGGAGGGCTGGTTAGGCCTACCTAAGTACGGCCGGCCCGGGCCAGGAGGCAGCCATGTCGACAGGAGCAACGGCACCGCGCGACCCCCGCTCGTCCGCCGTGCCCATGGGCGTGCTGCTCGCCGCGGGTGCGGCTGCGTCCGCCGTCTCGACGCCGCCGGTGCACGAGCGCGCACGGCAGCGGGCGGCCGGCCGGGAGAAGCCCGCCGGACCGGCCGGACCGGCCTGCGCGGAAGCGGCGGCCGACGGCCGCGGACCGGGCGGCCGGCACGAGCAGGCCGCCCCGGAGCCCGAGGCGGCCTGAGTCCTCCGTCCGGGTGAATGTCAGGGGACGACGACGACCTTCGAGTTGATCGTCGCGAACGCCCACATGGCGTCGCCGTCGGCCCGGCTCATCCGGATGCCGCCGGTCTTCCGCGTCGGGTCGGGCTCGGGCAGCTTCCCGTCCGCGCGGGCGCTGAAGCCGATCACGACCCCGCTGCCCTCGGCGGTCGCGAAGCGCACGACGTGCTCGACCGGGACGCCGTCCGAGCCGGTGACCGCGTTCGAGCGGGAGTTCACCAGGTAGGTGCCCGGCTTCGGGTGCACCGTGCTCGGCACCACCGTGAACGTCCTCGGTTCCTTGCCGTCCTCGGTGACCAGCCACACCCGCTTCAGGGCCGCCGAGTACACCACGCGCGTCCCCGTGCCCGAATCGGCCGGCACGGCGTTCGGCTTCGCCGGGCCGGGCGCCGGCGCGGGCGCCTCGGCGGAGGGCGCCGCCGACGGCGCGGCCCCCCGTGCGGCGGGTGCGGGCGCGGTGGCCGAGGCCTGGTAGCCGAGGAACCCGACCGCGGCGAGTGCCGCGGCGGTGAGCCCGGCCACGATTCCGCTGCTGCGTCCCACTTGCTCCACCTCTCGTGCTTCCCCGTGCGCCGGGTCCGGCAGATTCCCGGGCCTGGTCCCGGATTTCGCATGCCGTGGTCGAATCCTCGGGTCGAAGGTAGCAGCAGGGGTGCCCCGCGACCGGCCGCGAGGGCCCGGGCCCCGGGAGTCGTAGGCTGTTCGCGTGCTCTTGCTCGCTGTAGATACCGCCACGCCCGCCGTCACCGTCGCCCTGCACGACGGCGAGGACGTCCTCGCCGAATCCCACCAGGTCGACGCCCGCCGCCACGGGGAGCTCCTGCTGCCGTCGGTCGACCGGGTCCTCGCAGGGGCCGGGCTCACGCTCGACGCCCTCACCGGCATCGTCGTCGGCGTCGGCCCCGGCCCCTACACCGGGCTGCGCGTCGGCCTCGCCACGGCCGCCACCTTCGCCTCCGTCCTCGGCATCCCCGTGCACGGCCTGTGCACCCTCGACGGCCTCGCGTACGCCGCGGGCGCCGCGGGGATCGAGGGACCCTTCACCGTCGCCACCGACGCGCGGCGCAAGGAGGTCTACTGGGCCCGCTACGAGGACCCGCTCACGCGGGTCGGCGGGCCCGCCGTGGACCGCCCGGCCGAGATCGCCGAGCAGGTCGCCGGGCTGCCCGCGGTCGGCCAGGGCGCCCTGCTGTACCCGGAGGTGTTCACCGACGCCCGCGGCCCCGAGCACCTGAGCGCCGCCGCCCTCGCGGCGCTGGCGGTGCACCGGCTCGCGGCCGGGCAGGAGTTCCTGCCCCCGACCCCGCTGTACCTGCGCCGGCCCGACGCCCAGGTGCCCAAGAACTACAAGGTGGTCACCCCGCAGTGACCGCAGGTACCGGCACCGCTGTACTGCGCGAGATGCGCTGGTGGGACATCGCGCCCGTACTGGAACTGGAGCAGGAACTGTTCCCCGAGGACGCCTGGTCCGCCGGAATGTTCTGGTCCGAGCTCGCCCACGCCCGCGGCCCGCACGCCACCCGCCACTACGTGGTGGCCGAGACCGTTCCCGACAGCGGCTCCGCAGCGGGCTCCGGCCGCATCGTCGGCTATGCCGGGCTGGCCGCCGCCGGCGACCTGGCCGACGTACAGACCATCGCGGCCGCACGCGACCAGTGGGGGACCGGGCTCGGTGCCCGGCTCCTCACCGATCTGCTGCGGGCCGCCTCCGCGTTCGAGTGCGCCGAGGTGCTGCTGGAGGTGCGGGTGGACAACACCCGCGCCCAGAAGCTCTACGAGCGCTTCGGCTTCGAGCCGATCGGCTTCCGCAGGGGCTACTACCAGCCCGGCAACGTCGACGCGCTCGTGATGCGCCTTTCCGATCCCGCACACTCCGTCCCCGCGGACGGACCCGTACAAGGTGAGACCCATGGCTGACGAACCCCTCGTCCTCGGCATCGAGACCTCCTGCGACGAGACCGGCGTCGGCGTCGTCCGCGGCACCACCCTGCTGGCGGACGCGGTCGCGTCGAGCGTCGACGAGCACGCGCGTTTCGGCGGCGTCGTGCCCGAGGTGGCCTCCCGCGCCCACCTGGAGGCGATGGTCCCGACCATCGAGCGGGCCCTGAAGGAGGCCGGGGTCAGCGCCCGCGACCTCGACGGCATCGCCGTCACAGCCGGCCCCGGCCTCGCGGGGGCGCTGCTGGTCGGCGTCTCGGCGGCCAAGGCGTACGCGTACGCGCTCGGCAAGCCGCTGTACGGCGTGAACCACCTGGCCTCGCACATCTGCGTGGACCAGCTGGAGCACGGGCCGCTTCCCGAGCCGACGATGGCGCTGCTGGTGTCCGGCGGGCACTCCTCCCTGCTGCTCGCCCCGGACATCACCTCCGACGTGCGGCCGCTGGGCGCGACCATCGACGACGCGGCGGGCGAGGCCTTCGACAAGATCGCCCGCGTGCTCCAGCTCGGCTTCCCCGGCGGCCCGGTCATCGACCGGCTGGCCAAGGAGGGCGACCCCAAGGCGATCAACTTCCCGCGCGGGCTGACCGGGTCGCGCGACCCGGCGTACGACTTCTCCTTCTCCGGGCTCAAGACGGCGGTCGCCCGGTGGATCGAGGCGAAGCGGAACGCGGGCGAGGACGTGCCGGTGCGCGATGTCGCGGCGTCCTTCCAGGAGGCCGTGGTGGACGTGCTGACCCGCAAGGCGATCCGCGCCTGCAAGGACGAGGGCGTCGACCACCTGATGATCGGCGGCGGCGTCGCGGCCAACTCCCGGCTGAGGGCGCTCGCGCAGGAGCGCTGCGACGACGCGGGGATCATCCTGCGGGTGCCTCGGCCGAAGCTGTGCACGGACAACGGCGCGATGGTCGCGGCGCTGGGCGCGGAGATGGTCAAGCGGAACCGCCCGGCCTCGGACTGGGACTTGTCGGCGGACTCCTCGTTGCCGGTGACGGACCCGCACGTGCCGGGCGCCGGCAAGGGGGACGCGGACGAGCAGGACCACGGCCACGCACACGCACACGGACACGACCACGACCACGACCACGTGCACGAGCTGAGCAAGGACAACCTGTACTCGTGAGCACCATCGCGCTGATGTGGGAGGCCCGCGCCGCCGACGGCCGCGGTGCGGAACTGCTGGAGTGGGCCCGCTCGCAGGTCCTCGCCCGGGAGCCACTGCGCCGGGAGGTGCTGCGGGCCTCGCAGGACCGGGTGCTGGTGATCACCTGGTGGGAGGCGGCCGAGGGCCTGGCGGCCGAACTCCCGGAACTCCCGGAGCCCGCGGCCGACCTGATCACGCGCGCGGTGCACCGCTGGCGGTTCGAGTCGGTGGAGGCGGAGACCGCCGGCGGGTCCTGAGCCGCCGGACGGCGGGCCCGGGCTAGGGTCATGTGCATGACGCGCCCTGGCCTGCCGCCCCCGCCGCCGCCCGCCGATCTGCGGGCCGTACTGGACGAGGCCTCCGTACGGGCAGTGCGCGCCGACCGCGTGCGCATCCTGCGGGAGCTGGGCCGGCGAAGCCTCGGCCCGGGGCGGCTGCTCCTGCTCTGGGCCGTGGCCGCCGTCATCGCCCTCGGCTGGTCCCTCGTCGGCGCGGGCCTGATGGCCTTCGAGAGCTCGGGCCCCTTCTCGGTGGTCTTCGGCGGGGTCTTCGCCCTGCTCGGGGCGGGCGTGATGATCCCGGCCGGGTTCTGGTCCGCCCGGTGCGTCCGGCGGGACCGGGCGGTGCGCCGACTGCTGCACGCCTGGGCCGAGGTGGACCCCGACCCGGCCGCCGACGCGTGGCTGCGCTCCCCCGGCCCGATCCTGTTCTGGGCGCTCTCCTCCTCCGCGGCGGCCGTGTTCGGGCTCTACGTGTGTTTCGCCGCCGCCGCCGCGGCGTGGGCCCGGCCGGGCGGCGCCACGTACGGCGAGGTGACCTACACCGTCGGCTTCGGCACCATCCTGTGGATCACGGGCCTGCTGGGCCTCGGCAAGGCCGGCGCGCACCACCGCTGGGCCGTGCGCGCCTTCCCGCCCCCGCCGCCCGTCGTCAGAGGGCGCTGACCGGCGAGCCGATCAGCATCGACGGGGCGCCCGCGACCCGGGTGAGGAACACGGTCGCCGCGTTCCGCCCCTGCGGCTTGACCTTCCTGCGCAGCTCCTCGGGCTCGATGGCCGAGCCGCGCTTCTTCACGGTCAGGATGCCGACCTCGCGCTCGCGCAGCAGCGCCTTCAGCTTCTTCAGGCCGAACGGCAGCACGTCGGTGATCTCGTACGCCGTCGCGTACGGCGTCGCGCGCAGCTCGTCGGCGGTGACGTAGGCGATGGTCGGGTCGATGAGCCGGCCGCCGAGCTGCTCCGCGACCTCGGCGACGAGGTGGGCGCGGATGACGGCGCCGTCGGGCTCGTACAGGTAGCGGCCGACCGGCCCGGTCTCCGGGTCGGGCAACGGGCCGGCGGTGTGCAGGGTGCGCGGGCCGGGGAGCAGGGTGGCGCGGACGGTGCCCGGGGTGGCCCCGAACCACAGCACGGCCTCCTTCACGTCCCCGTGGTCGGAGATCCACTCGGCCTCGGCCTGCTCCGGCACCGCCTCGTGCGGGATGCCGGGAGCGATCTTGATGGCCGCGCACCGCGCCGTACGGGCCGCCTCCACGGCCCAGGACAGCGGCGGCGAGTAGGCCTCCGGGTCGAAGACCCGTCCGCCCGCCGCCCGGCCACCGCCCCTCGCGGACGTGCTGTGCGCGGCCCCTCCACCATGTCCGCCGCGCCGGGCTGGGTCGAGGAAGACGGCGTCGTACCCGGCGGTGTCGACGGTGGTGACGTCCGCCTCCCGGACCTCGACCAGGTCCGCCAACCCCAGCGCTTCGGCGTTGGCCCGGGCCACGGCGGCGGTCAGCGGGTCGCGGTCCACCGCCAGCACCCGGATCCCGAGCCGGGCCAGGGCCAGGGCGTCCCCGCCGATGCCGCAGCACAGGTCCGCGACGCTGCGCACGCCGAGCGCCGCGAACCGCTGCGCGCGGTACGAGGCCACCGTGGCACGGGTGGCCATCTCGGCTCCGCCGGGCGTGAAGTACATCCGGAAGGCGTCCTCCGCGCCGAACTTGGCCGCCGCGCGCTGCCGCAGCCGGGCCTGCCCCAGCGCGGCGGAGACCAGCGGTGCGGGGTGCTCGCGGCGCAGCCGGGTGGCGACGGCGAGCTCCTGGGCCGGGTCGTAGTCGCGGAGCGAGTCCAGGAGGGCGCGGCCCTCGGGGGTCAGGAGGGCGGCGAAGTCTTCGGGGGTCACCGCCCCATTGTCGGCCAGTGTGCGCCAGTCGGTGGAAGGTCGCCTTCCGTTCGCGGTGTCGGCGGGGCGGAGCGCCGTTGCGGTGCCAGGATCCGCTGCTATGCAGCTAGTACGACAAAAGGAACAAAAGATGCTTCACGGTCGCCGGTTCACCGCCGGCTCGCGCGGTCGGGCCGGGGTCGCCCTGTCGGCCCTGCTCGTCGCCGCTCTGGGAACGGCGTGCGGCACCTCCGGGGACTCCGGCGGCGCACCCGCCCCGACCAAGGGCGGCAAGAGCGCCGAAGCATCCTCCGGTACGGGGGGCGGCGCGGCGGGGGCGGCTCCGGGCACCCGCGCCGAACAACTCAAGGCCCGGCTGGCCGCGGTGAAGAAGTGGAAGCTGGACAAGGTGCCGCTGGACGCCCCTGCGGCACCGAAGGAGAAGCCGAAGATCAGCACCCGCGACGGCTTCGAGGTCGAGGGTCACGAGGACCTCCCGCCCGTCTTCACCACGATCCCGACGGAGGACAAGGTCGTCTTCCTGACGGTCGATGACGGCGCGGAGAAGGACCCCGAGTTCCTGAAGATGATGAAGGAGCTGAGGATCCCGTACACGGCGTTCCTCAGCGACTACCTCGTCCGTGACGACTACCGCTACTTCAAGGAGATGCAGGCCGACGGCGTCACCCTGAACAACCACTCGCTCAACCACCGCTACATGCCGGCGCTGTCGTACGAGAAGCAGCGCGAGGAGGTCTGCGGGCAGCAGGACACGATGCGCAGGACGTTCGGCAAGCGGCCGACGCTCTTCCGTCCGCCGTACGGGAACTACAACGAGGACACCCTGCGCGCGGCCAAGTCCTGTGGGATCAAAGCGGTTCCGCTGTGGAACGCCGAGGCCTTCCCGAACCGGATGGACTACCGTGAATGGGACCGCGACCTGCATCCCGGAGATATCATCCTCACGCATTTCCGGGGGCGGGACGACTGGGAGGGCACCATGCCCGACATGGTCCGCCACGTCATGAAGACCGTCACGGACAAGGGTTACGCCGTGGCACGGCTGGAGGATTACCTGTGAAGCACGCGCGTCGGCTGGTGGCCGGAACGCTGACGGCCGGCGCGCTCGCGCTGTCCCTGACGGGGTGCGGGAACAGCGTGGACCCCATCGAGCGGCTCGGACGCAAGGCCACCCACGACCAGCCGAGCCCGTCGGCCCCGTCCGGGGCGGTCGCCCAGGGCACCCCGGGCGCGTCGCCCTCGGCCGGCGGCGGGGACCAGGCGTACGAGAAGTGGGGGCTGACGGCCCCGGTGCAGTTCGCGCCGAAGCCGGCGCAGAAGCCGGTCCTGCCGCCGCCCGCCCCGGGCAAGGCCCAGGTCGTGGACCGAATACCCGTGCCGGCCACGGAGAAGGTCGTCTTCCTGACCTTCGACGACGGCGCGGAGAAGGACCCCGAGTTCTTGAAGATGGTGGCCGATCTGAAGCTGCCGATCAGCATGTACCTGACCGACAACGTCGCCTCCTCGGACTACGGGCACTTCGAGAAGATCCGTGACAACGGCTCCGGCAGCACCATCAACAACCACACCCTGACCCACCCGAACCTCCGGACCCTGCCCTACGCGGCGCAGAAGAAGGAGATATGCGGTCAGCAGGAACGCCTGGAGAAGCGCTTCGGCGCCAAGCCCACCCGCTTCCGCCCGCCGTTCGGCAACTACAACGACGACACGCTCAAGGCGGCCGCCGAATGCGGCATCACGCAGGTGGTCCTGTGGCGGGCGTCGATGCAGATCAACGACTTCCAGTACGCCCAGGGCTCCGGCCTCAAGCCCGGCGACATCATCCTCGCCCACTTCCGCGGCCCCTCCGAGCTCAAGGGCGCGACGGAGGTCCAGATGACCACCCGCATGCTGCGGAGCATCCAGGAGCAGGGCTTCCGCATAGGCCGCCTGGAGGACTACCTCTGAGGCACTGCCCGTTCAGGTGAAGGGCGCGTGCCCCCGGGTACGGGCCCGGTCCACCGCGGGAGGAATGACGCACACCCCACCCCCGCCGAACCGGGAGGCGAAGCGATGCCGATCGACACCGTCGAGCGTTTCCTGAACGCCCTGAGCCCTGCGCACCGGGAGAAGGTCCGAGAGCTGCCCCCCGCCCGGCAGCAGGAGTTGGCCGACGCCTGGGAGCGGGAGCTGGAGAAGGACCACGACCTCGACACCCTCTCCGAGCTGTCGCCCGCCGCCGCCGAGGCCGAGGCGGCCAAACGGGTGATCGAGTCCGAAGGCGGCGGCTGAGCCGTCCGGAAGGCGCGGCCGGCCGGCGACCCCCCTTCCGCACCCTGGCCCCCCCCTGCACCCTTAGGCCCCGTCCTGCACCCCCGGGCCGGCCCGGCGCCCCCTCCACCCCGCCCGGCGCCCCTCAGTCCCGCCCGACCGCCACCACCGGCGTGAGCACGGTCGCCACGGGGCCTCGGCGGTCCGCCAGCCGCTGCCGCTCCGCGCTGTCGCTGATCCGCAGCAGCAGCGCGATCATGATCCAGTTGGCGAGGAGGGACGAGCCGCCCTTCGCCAGGAACGGCAGCGCCTTGCCGGTCAGCGGGATCAGCCCCGTCACACCGCCCGCCACCACGAACACCTGCAGTGCCAGCGCCGCCGACAGGCCCACCGCCAGCAGCTTGCCGAAGGGGTCGCGGGCGCCCAGCGCCATCCGCAGTCCCCGCTGCACGAGGAGGCCGTACAGGAGGAGCACCGCCATGACCCCGGCGAGGCCGAGCTCCTCGCCCACCGTCGTCAGGATGAAGTCGCTGCGGCCCGCGAACACGATCAGCTCGGGATGCCCGAGGCCGAGCCCCGTCCCCGAGATGCCGCCGGTGCCGAAGCTGAAGAGGGCCTGCGCCGACTGGTCCGAGGTGACGCCCGGGGGCCGGTCCTGCCAGTAGTACGACAGCGGGTCCAGCCACGCGGCCACGCGCCCCTTCACGTGCGGCTCGGTCGAGCCCACGACGAACGCTCCGGCCGCGGCCATGACCAGGCCGCACACGATCCAGCCGGTGCGCTCGGTGGCGACGTACAGCATCACCACGAAGACGCCGAAGAAGATCAGCGAGGTGCCCAGGTCACGCTCGAAGACCAGCACCAGCAGCGACAGGATCCAGACGGTGACGAGGGGGCCCAGCTGGCGCATCGGGGGCAGCCGCAGGCCCAGGAACCGCCGCCCGGTCAGGGCGAGGGAATGCCGGTGGACGACCAGGTAGCCCGCGAAGAAGACCGCGATCATGATCTTCACGAACTCGCCCGGCTGCGCGGAGAAGCCGCCGATGACGATCCAGCGCTTCGCCCCGTACGTGTCCGCCCGCGAGAACGCCGGCGCGATCAGCAGCACCAGCGCCCCGGCCATCGTGAGGTAGATGAACCGTTGGAGCAGGCGGTGGTCCCGCAGCAGTGCCACCACCAGCAGGCAGGCGGCCACGCCGATCACCGTCCACACCAGCTGGCCGGGGGCGTTGGCCTCGGCGCCGTACCGCTCGACGTACGACTGGTCGAGCCGGTGCAGCAGCACCAGCCCGAGCCCGGTCAGCAGCACGGCCAGCGGGAGGACCAGCGGATCCGCGTACGCGGCGAACCGGCGCACGCCCAGGTGTGCCACCAGGGCCAGCAGGCTCATGCTGATCGCGAAGCCGGCGAGGTCGACCGGCAGCTCGCCGTTCAGGCCCAGGCCGGCGCTCGCGTGTCCGAGGACGGTGGTGCCGACGACGAGGGCGAGCAGCAGGGCCTCGGTGCGGCGGCGGGCCCCGGCGGCCGTCAGCGGCCTCAGCCCCCGCACGGGTCGCCGCGCCCGTCGGCGGTGACGGGGGAGGCGGAAGCCATGGGTCCGATCTGATCGTCAATGGAACGCTTTAGCTTCATATCGTCTAGGACGATCATGCGGTCGTCGGGGTTGCTCGGAGCGTTCGGGAGGGGGACCGTCTGGATCCGGCCGACTCGGCGGCCGGAGTGGCCGGATGTGCGAACCGGGGGGACCGTATTGGCACTCCGCTTGACCGAGTGCTAATCGCCGGAATAGTCTCGCACCTGGCACTCACCCCCGGTGAGTGCCAACACAGCGACGGGCAGGTCCGGCACCCGCGACGACGGATCCACCTGGTCGCCACCTCAGACAGTTAACCCCGTGAGATCTCCGAAGGGGGAGGTCGGATCGTGACGACCGCCAGCTCCAAGGTTGCCATCAAGCCGCTTGAGGACCGCATCGTGGTCCAGCCGCTCGACGCCGAGCAGACCACGGCCTCCGGCCTGGTCATCCCGGACACCGCGAAGGAGAAGCCCCAGGAGGGCGTCGTCCTCGCCGTGGGCCCGGGCCGCTTCGAGGACGGCCAGCGTCTCCCGCTGGACGTCAACGTCGGCGACATCGTGCTGTACAGCAAGTACGGCGGCACCGAGGTGAAGTACAGCGGCGAGGAGTACCTCGTCCTCTCGGCTCGCGACGTGCTCGCGATCATCGAGAAGTAATTCACTTCTCCCAGAACTGCTTTGATCTGCGCCCCTGGTCACCCCGCTGATTGCCGGGCGGCGAGGGGCGCGGGTCGTTGAACCCGAGTTTTCCGAGAGGGCTGAACCGCTCCCATGGCGAAGATCCTGAAGTTCGACGAGGACGCCCGTCGCGCCCTCGAGCGCGGCGTCAACAAGCTTGCCGACACGGTCAAGGTGACGATCGGCCCCAAGGGCCGCAACGTCGTCATCGACAAGAAGTTCGGCGCCCCCACCATCACCAACGACGGTGTCACCATCGCCCGCGAGGTCGAGCTGGACGACCCGTACGAGAACCTCGGCGCGCAGCTGGTGAAGGAGGTGGCGACCAAGACCAACGACATCGCGGGTGACGGCACCACCACCGCCACCGTGCTGGCCCAGGCGCTGGTCCGCGAGGGTCTGCGCAACGTCGCCGCCGGCGCCTCCCCGGCCGCCCTGAAGAAGGGCATCGACGCCGCGGTCAAGGCCGTGTCCGCCGAGCTCCTCGCGACCGCCCGTCCGATCGAGGACAAGTCCGACATCGCCGCCGTCGCCGCGCTCTCCGCGCAGGACCAGCAGGTCGGCGAGCTCATCGCCGAGGCGATGGACAAGGTCGGCAAGGACGGTGTCATCACCGTCGAGGAGTCCAACGCCTTCGGCCTGGAGCTGGAGTTCACCGAGGGCATGGCCTTCGACAAGGGCTACCTGTCGCCGTACTTCGTCACGGACCAGGAGCGCATGGAGGCGGTCCTGGAGGACCCCTACATCCTGATCCACCAGGGCAAGATCTCCTCCATCCAGGACCTGCTGCCGCTGCTGGAGAAGGTCATCCAGGCGGGTGGCTCCAAGCCGCTGCTGATCATCGCCGAGGACGTCGAGGGCGAGGCCCTCTCCACCCTCGTCGTCAACAAGATCCGCGGCACCTTCAACGCGGTCGCCGTCAAGGCGCCCGGCTTCGGTGACCGCCGCAAGGCGATGCTCCAGGACATGGCCACCCTCACCGGTGCCACCGTCATCGCCGAGGAGGTCGGCCTCAAGCTCGACCAGGCCGGCCTGGACATCCTGGGCACCGCGCGCCGCGTGACCATCTCCAAGGACGACACCACCATCGTCGACGGTGCCGGCTCCGCCGACGACGTGCTCGGCCGCGTCAACCAGATCAAGGCCGAGATCGAGGCGACCGACTCCGACTGGGACCGCGAGAAGCTGCAGGAGCGCCTGGCGAAGCTCGCCGGCGGCGTCTGCGTCATCAAGGTCGGCGCCGCCACCGAGGTGGAGCTGAAGGAGAAGAAGCACCGTCTGGAGGACGCCATCTCCGCGACCCGCGCCGCGGTCGAGGAGGGCATCGTCTCCGGTGGTGGCTCCGCGCTCGTCCACGCCGTCAAGGTCCTGGAGGACAACCTCGGCCTGACCGGCGACGAGGGCACGGGTGTCGCGGTCGTCCGCCGCGCCGCGGTCGAGCCGCTGCGCTGGATCGCCGAGAACGCCGGCCTCGAGGGCTACGTCATCACCTCCAAGGTGGGCGAGCTGGAGAAGGGCAACGGCTTCAACGCCGCCACCGGCGAGTACGGCGACCTGGTCAAGGCCGGCGTCATCGACCCGGTCAAGGTCACCCGCTCCGCCCTGGAGAACGCGGCCTCCATCGCCTCCCTGCTGCTCACGACCGAGACCCTGGTCGTCGAGAAGAAGGAAGAGGAAGAGGCCAACGGTCACGGGCACGGCCACGGTCACGGCCACAGCCACTGACCCCCGATGAGCCGGTCCGCCCCTCGCTGACCGGCTCCCTTCGGACCGCGACCCCGGTCGCCGCCGCTCCGCGGTGGTGGCCGGGGTCTTCCCGTGGGCCGGGAGCCGGGCGGCTCAGGACATCGCCCCGAGCTGCCGCATCAGGGCGTTGGTGTCGTAGTGCCACCAGCCTTCCTTGATCATCCCGTTCTCGCAGCGGAAGACCGTCGTGCCGGTCATCGTGCAGGTCTTGCCGGTCGGGGCGATCCCCATGAACTCGCCCTTGTGCTTGCCGGTCCAGGTCCACAGCGTCGTGACGTACTCGTCCTGCGCCATCTGGGCGTCGCAGCTGAAGGAGAAGTCGAAGGCGCCGCGCCACATCTCCACGTCCTCGCGCATGCCCTCGCGCCCGGTCTTGTCGACGGGGTTGGACACGTCGTGGTCCATGTAGTCCGCGGCGAAGACCTCCTCGATGGCCTCCATCTTGCCCTTCGCGGTGATGTCGTCGAACACCCGGTTGGCCAGCAGCGTGTTGAGGTGCTCGTCGCGGACCACGTCCAGGTTGGTGAACCGCGGCATCCCGTCGCAGAGGGCCACCATCTCCTGGAACATCCGGTCCGTTTCGGGGAGGTGAGAGTTCTTCATGGCCTCTTCGTACGACGGGAATTCGACCACGTCGACATAGTGTGTCTCTGCTTCACGGTCCCTGCCGACCACACTGTGCGTCACGGTGCGCTTGCCGCTGGTCTGCGCCAGGTACCGGTCCATGAGCGCGCTGACGGCCTCGGGCTTGCTCGTCTCGTAATCGACTATTTGTACGAATGTCATGGCGTCTCCCGGGCTGGATGAGATACGTCCATTTTAGGGAGATTTGCCCCGTCCGGCTGACTCCTGCGGCCCCCGACGCGGCCGCTTACCGGGGCCCGTACTTGCGGCCCGTGCGCGAGGACAGCCCGCCCAGGAGCCCGCGCGGCGTCAGCTTCACCACGCCCAGCAGTGCCTTGTACCGCGGGTCCGGGACCGAGACCGTCTTGCCGCGCGCCAGGTCGTCGAGGGCCGCCGTCACCAGCTTGTCGGCGTCCAACCACATCCAGTTGGGGATGTTGTCCGTGCCCATCCCGGCCCGCTGGTGGAACTCCGTCCGTACGAACCCGGGGCACAGCGCCATCAGCCGCACGCCCGACCCGGCCAGGTCCCGCGCCGCACCCTGGGTGAACTGCACGACCCACGCCTTGCTCGCCCCGTACGTGCCCCGCGGCACGAAGGCCGCCACCGAGGCCACGTTGATGACACCGCCGCGGCCGCGCGAGCGCATCGACGCGGTGGCCGCCGAGGTCAGCCGCAGCACCGCCTCGACGTGCACCTTCAGCATGGTCAGCTCGTCCGCCATGGACACTTCGAGGTAGCGGCCCTTGTTGCCGAACCCGGCGTTGTTGACCAGCAGGTCCACCGGGTGCGTACGGTCCCCGAGGCGCCGCTCCACGGCGGCGATGCCCGCCTCCGTGGACAGGTCCGCGGTCAGCACCTCGGCCTCGATGCCGTGCCGGTCGTGCAGCTCGGTGGCCTGCTCGGCGAGCCGCGCGGTGTCGCGGGCCACCAGTACGAGGTTGTGGCCCTGGGCGGCGAGCCGGCGGGCGAAGGCGGCGCCGATGCCCGCCGTGGATCCAGTGATCAGCGCAGTCGTCATATGCGCAACCTAGCCGCCCCGGACGACAGTCCGGAGCGGGCCCGCCATGGCGGTACCACTTCGTCCGCTTTCCCCCGGCCGTAGGCTCCGGCTTCTCGCCGGGGCGTTGCCGGCCGGCTACGTCCCGTACTTCCCGAGGTACTCGCGGACCCGCTCGTGGGCCTCCGGCTCCATCGCCGTACCGGCCGCCAGGGTCCGCTCCAGTAGCGCGCGTTCGGTGGTGAACGCACGGAACCACAGCCCCACCGTCACGTCGTGGTCCGGGCGGCTGACCACCTCGACCGCATCCCCGGCCGAGACCTCTCCCTCCTGCACCACCCGCAGGTACGCGCCCGGCCGCACGGCCCGCGTGTACCGCCTGACCCAGCCCGGCTCGCCGAGGGCCCCCTGGAAGGTGCCGCACGGGATGCGCGCCGAGGCCACCTCCAGGACGACGTCGGCGCCGATCCGCCAGCGCTCGCCGAGCAGCGCGCCGGTGACGTCGAGGCCGGAGGTGGTGAGGTTCTCGCCGAAGATCCCGGCGGGCAGCCCGCGCCCCAGCTCCCGCTCCCACCAGTCCAGGTCCTCGCGCGCGTACGCGTAGACCGCTTGGTGGTCGCCGCCGTGGTGGCGCAGGTCGCAGACGGCGTCGCCCTCCACGCCGCTCGCGCCGACCCCCTTCGGGCCCGGGGCGAAGACCCGGACCGGGCCCGGGACCGGCCGCTTGCCGATGCCCGTCACCCCGCCCTCGGCGCTGGTGTAGTCGACGGCCGCCGCACGGCCGAGGTTCACGGAGATCACATGCTGGGGGGCCACGGGGACACGCTAACCCAGCGGCCCCAAAGGTGTACCGGGGCAAGTGCGCCCCGCGTCAAAGCCGGGCTTATGCTCGAAGGATGATCGAGGCACGCCATCTCCGGGTCCTGCGCGCCGTGGCCGACTCCGGCTCCTTCTCCGCCGCCGCCCGCGAACTCGGCTGCACGCAGCCCGCCGTCTCCCAGCAGATGAAGGCGTTGGAGCAGTCGGCCGGCACCCCGCTGCTGGTCCGCGCGGGCCGCGAGATGCGGCTCACGCAGGCCGGCGCCGCCCTGGTCCGGCACGCCGCCGGGATCCTGGCCGGACTGACCGCCGCCGAGGAGGAGGTCGCGGCCATCGCCGGGCTGCGCGCCGGACGGGTCCGGCTCGTGTCCTTCCCCAGTGGCAGCTCCACCCTGGTCCCGACCGCCCTCGCGGCGATGCGGGCCGCGCACCCGGGCACCCGGATCTCCTTGGTCGAGGCGGAGCCGCCGCGCTCGGTCGCGATGCTGCGCGACGGCGACTGCGACGTCGCGCTGGCCTTCCGGTACGCCGGCGCCGAGGGGTCGTCCGGGGCCGGAGCCGGGACGGGGGGCGGGAGCGGTGCCGGGGGTGCCGCGGCGGCCGCCGAGTGGGACGACCTCGTCGTACGGCCGCTGCTGACGGACCGCCTCGTCGGGCTCGTGCCCGAGGGGCACCGGCTGGCCGGGGCCGAGGAACTCGGCATGGCCGACCTGGCGGACGAGCCCTGGATCGCGGGTTGCCCGCGCTGCCGCCGCCATCTGGTCGAGGTGTGCGAGGGCGTGGGCTTCACCCCGCGCATCGACTTCGCCACCGACGACTACCCGGCCGTGGCCGGCCTGGTGGGTGCCGGGCTGGGGGTCGCCGTACTGCCGGAGCTGGCGCTGGAGTCCGTACGGGCCAAGGGCGTGAGCACGCTGGCCGTGGTGCCGGCCGTGGAGCGCGAGGTCGTGGCGCTGACCCTGCCCGACCTGGCCCGCGTGCCGGCCGTGGCGGCGACGCTGGCCGAGCTGGAACGGGCCGCCGCGCGCTGACCACGGAGCGTGGCGCCGCCCGCGCACGGCGGCGCACCGCGGCCCCACCCCGCCGCGGCGCGGGGTGGGGTGGGGAAACGTTTCTGCGTGACGTCCCGCAGCGGTCCTGCCGTGCGGCCGTCAGTCCGGAGGGGTCCGTCCGATGGTGCTCGACGCGGGGATCAGGCGATGGCGGGCCCGGCCCATCAGTTCCTCGCGCTCGTCCTCGGTGAGGCCGCCCCACACCCCGTAGGGCTCGCGGACGGCCAGTGCGTGCGCGGCGCATTCCGAACGCACCGGGCATCGCATGCAGACCTCTTTAGCCGAGGCCTCGCGCGCACTCCTGGCCGCACCCCGCTCGCCCTCCGGGTGGAAGAAGAGGGAGCTGTCGACTCCGCGGCAGGCGGCCAGCAGCTGCCAGTCCCAGAGGTCGGCGTTCGGTCCGGGGAGGCGGGAGAAATCTGCCATGGGTAGTCCTCTTGGTGCCGGTACTGAGACGAATACGGTCCAAGTCTCCACACCTACCACACCTACTGTCGTAGTAGATGTAAATATGACTCATTGGGAATCTAGCCTCAGACACGGGCTGAACGGAAGGAAAGCCGCCAAATAGGGCATAGCTCCAGATGGAGGACCGTCGGCGAGTGGCGCCGATGGTGTGATCGCGTCCTCACGTAGAGTGCCGAAGGTGTCCGTCCGACCCCGTAACTCTTTCGAGTGACCATCGTTGAGAGAGCGAAGGCGGTTGAACCAAGGCGTTCCCGGACAGGTGTCCGAGAGCATCGACCGCACAGGTGACGATACGTACCAGCCTGGAGGCTCAAGGTGACGCGCATCAGCAGCTCCGGAGGGCGGTCATGACTTCCGTCCTCGTCTGCGACGACTCCCCGCTTGCCCGAGAGGCGCTCCGTCGCGCGGTTGCCACCGTGCCCGGCGTCGAGCGCGTGACGACGGCTGCCAACGGCGAGGAAGTCCTCCGCCGCTGGGGCGCCGACCGCTCCGACCTGATTCTCATGGACGTACGGATGCCCGGGCTCGGCGGTGTGGAGACGGTGCGCCGGCTGCTCTCCGCCGATCCGGGTGCCCGCATCATCATGCTGACGGTCGCCGAGGACCTCGACGGCGTGGCCCTCGCGGTAGCCGCGGGCGCCCGCGGCTACCTGCACAAGGACGCCTCGCGCGCCGAGCTGCGGGCCACCGTCACCCAGGCGCTCGCCGACCCGACCTGGCGGCTGGCCCCGCGCCGGCTCCGCTCGGCCGAGATGGGCGCCGCACCCACCCTCACCGCGCGCGAGATCCAGGTGCTGGAGGGGATGAGCCACGGCCGGTCCAACGCGGAGATCGGGCGCGAGCTGTTCCTCTCCGAGGACACGGTGAAGACGCACGCCCGCCGGCTGTTCAAGAAGCTGGGCGCCTCGGACCGGGCGCACGCCGTGGCGCTCGGGTTCCGTTGGGGCCTGGTCCGCTGACCGCGGGCCCGTGAGGGCAGTCCCGTCCGCCGCAGGCGGGCGGGGCGGCGCGCCCGACCGCCCGGCGCGCCCGACCGCCCGGTGCTCCGGGGTGCTCCCGGGCTTCCCGGCGGCTCCCGCTCCCGGCCGTACCGGTGCGTAGCAGGGGATTGGCGGGGCACAATCCGGGGGACGTGTCGCTTCGTGCGCGATGCCGCATGCTTGAGTGTGTGGCGCATTTCTGGGATGGGGCCTCGGGGAGTTTTCGGGCGAGCGGGAGGGGAGCGTGCAAGTGAAGAGCTCAGGCGCACCCGCTCATAACGCTTCGATGCACAACACGGGCCGTGGTGCCGCGAACGCTCCGGCGCCAAGGCACCATGGATTGATGCGCGACGACGAGGCCCCCGGCTCCCCCGCGGCCACAGGCCCCACCGGAGCCGCCAAAGGCAGCAGCGCCGAGGCCGTCAGCGCGCTCGTGCGCCGCGCCGTGGAAGGCGACGAGCAGGCCACCCATGACCTGCTCGCCTTCGTGCACCCGCTGGCCATCCGCTACTGCCGCACCCGGCTCTCCCGGCTTCCCGGGGACGCCCGCCACTTCGTGGAGGACCTGGCCCAGGAGGTGTGCGTCGCCGTTCTGATGGCGCTGCCGCGCTACCGGGACACCGGCCGCCCCTTCGAAGCCTTCGTCTTCGCCATTGCCGCGCACAAGGTCGCCGACCTGCAGCGGGCCGCCATGCGCCACCCGGGCAGCACTGCCGTCCCTTCCGACGAGATGCCCGAGCGGCCGGACGACTCCCTCGGCCCGGAGGAGCGGGCGCTGCTCAGCAGCGATGCCGCCTGGGCCCGGAAACTCCTGGCCAACCTGCCCGAGACCCAGCGCGAGCTGCTCGTCCTGCGGGTCGCGGTCGGGCTGACCGCCGAGGAGACCGGTCAGATGCTCGGGATGTCCCCGGGCGCGGTGCGGGTCGCCCAGCACCGGGCGCTCAGCCGGCTGCGCGCCCTCGCCGAGCAGTAGCGGTGCGGAGCGTGTGGCTCCGCTATGGCCCGTCAGGGCTCGGCGATCAATAGGAGGAAGCGACGAAACTTGGACGTGACCTCGCTCGTGGAATGAGACGCGTCGCTATCCCGTTAGCATGGACATCCGCGCTGAGCAAGACCATTTGGGAAGGTGTCATGACTGTCAACGCCGACGGAGCGCCCGACAAATTCGCCACGCTCGGGCTTACCTACGACGACGTCCTGCTGCTGCCGGGCGCGTCCGACATGGCGCCGGACGAGATCGACACTTCCTCCCTCATCTCGCGCAACGTCCGCGTCAACATCCCGCTGCTGTCCGCCGCCATGGACAAGGTCACCGAGTCGCGCATGGCGATCGCCATGGCCCGCCAGGGCGGCGTCGGCGTCCTGCACCGCAACCTCTCGATCGCCGACCAGGCCAACCAGGTCGACCTGGTCAAGCGCTCCGAGTCCGGCATGGTCACCGACCCGATCACGGTGCACCCGGACGCGACGCTGCGCGAGGCGGACGAGCTGTGCGCCAAGTTCCGCATCTCCGGCGTCCCGGTCACCGACTCCGCGGGCAAGCTGCTCGGCATCGTCACCAACCGCGACATGGCCTTCGAGTCGGACCGCAGCCGCCAGGTGCGCGAGGTCATGACCCCGATGCCGCTGGTGACGGGCAAGGTCGGCATCTCCGGCGTGGACGCCATGGAGCTGCTGCGCCGCCACAAGATCGAGAAGCTCCCGCTGGTCGACGACGCGGGCGTCCTCAAGGGCCTCATCACGGTCAAGGACTTCGTCAAGGCCGAGAAGTACCCGAACGCCGCCAAGGACAAGGACGGCCGTCTCCTGGTCGGCGCCGCCGTCGGCGTCGCCGGCGACGCGTTCGAGCGCGCCCAGGCCCTGATCGAGGCGGGCGTCGACTTCATCGTCGTCGACACCGCACACGGCCACTCCCGGCTGGTCGGCGACATGGTCGCCAAGATCAAGTCGAACGCGTCGGTCGACGTCATCGGCGGCAACGTCGCCACCCGCGACGGCGCCCAGGCCCTCATCGACGCGGGCTGCGACGGCATCAAGGTCGGCGTCGGCCCCGGCTCCATCTGCACCACCCGCGTCGTCGCCGGCATCGGTGTCCCGCAGGTCACCGCCATCTACGAGGCCTCCCTCGCCGCCAAGGCCGCGGGCGTCCCGGTCATCGGTGACGGTGGCCTGCAGTACTCCGGCGACATCGCCAAGGCCCTCGTCGCGGGCGCCGACACGGTGATGCTCGGCTCCCTGCTCGCGGGCTGCGAGGAGTCCCCGGGCGAGCTGCTGTTCATCAACGGCAAGCAGTTCAAGTCGTACCGCGGCATGGGCTCGCTCGGTGCGATGCAGTCCCGCGGCGACCGCAAGTCCTTCTCCAAGGACCGCTACTTCCAGGAGGGCGTGGGCGGCGACGACAAGCTCATCCCCGAGGGCATCGAGGGCCAGGTGCCCTACCGCGGCCCGCTCGCCGCGGTCGTCCACCAGCTCGTCGGCGGTCTGCGCCAGTCGATGTTCTACGTCGGCGGCCGCACGGTGCCGGAGCTGCAGGACCGCGGCCGGTTCGTCCGCATCACCTCGGCGGGCCTGAAGGAGAGCCACCCGCACGACATCCAGATGACGGTCGAGGCGCCGAACTACTCCCGCCAGGGCTGAGCGGTGACGGCGGAGGGGCGGACCCGGACAGCGGGGTCCGCCCCTCCGCCGTTCGGCTCCCCCCGCGTCCCGTCCACCGGTCACGGGAACGCGTGGGTCCGCCCTTCGGGGATACTGGACGGGCAGTAGCCGAGTAGGGAAAGGCCACCACACGTGACTGAGATCGAGATCGGGCGCGGCAAGCGCGGCCGCCGGGCGTACGCGTTCGACGACATCGCCATCGTCCCGAGCCGCCGCACGCGGGACCCGAAGGAGGTCTCGATCGCCTGGCAGATCGACGCCTACCGCTTCGAGCTGCCGTTCCTGGCCGCCCCCATGGACTCCGTCGTCTCCCCGCAGACCGCCATCCGCATCGGCGAGCTCGGCGGCCTCGGCGTCCTGAACCTCGAAGGCCTGTGGACCCGGTACGAGGACCCGCAGCCCCTGCTCGACGAGATCGCCGAGCTGCCGGAGGAGGCCGCCACCCGCCGCCTCCAGGAGATCTACTCGGCCCCGATCCAGGCCGACCTGATCGGGCAGCGCATCAAGGAGGTCCGCGACTCCGGCGTGGTCACCGCCGCCGCGCTCTCCCCGCAGCGCACCGCGCAGTTCTCCAAGGCCGTCGTGGACGCCGGCGTGGACATCTTCGTCATCCGCGGCACCACCGTCTCCGCCGAGCACGTGTCGGGCGCCGCCGAACCGCTGAACCTGAAGCAGTTCATCTACGAGCTCGACGTCCCGGTCATCGTCGGCGGCTGCGCCACGTACACCGCGGCCCTGCACCTGATGCGCACCGGCGCGGCCGGCGTCCTGGTCGGCTTCGGCGGCGGCGCCGCGCACACCACCCGCAACGTGCTGGGCATCCAGGTCCCGATGGCGACCGCCGTCGCGGACGTGGCCGCCGCCCGCCGCGACTACATGGACGAGTCCGGCGGCCGCTACGTGCACGTCATCGCCGACGGCGGCGTGGGCTGGTCCGGCGACCTGCCCAAGGCCATCGCCTGCGGTGCCGACGCCGTGATGATGGGCTCCCCGCTGGCCCGAGCCACGGACGCGCCCGGAAAGGGCCACCACTGGGGCATGGAGGCCGTCCACGAGGACGTGCCGCGCGGCAAGAAGGTCCACCTGGGCACGGTCGGCACCACCGAGGAGATCCTCACCGGCCCGTCGCACACCCCGGACGGCTCGATGAACCTCTTCGGCGCGCTGCGCCGCTCGATGGCCACCACCGGCTACACCGAGCTGAAGGAGTTCCAGCGGGTCGAGGTCACGGTCGCGGACTCCCAGCACCGCCGCTGACCCGTCCGGCAGCCCTGCGTACGCCGAAGGGCCGGTTCCCCCTGACCGGGGAGCCGGCCCTTCGGCGTGTCCGGCCGCGGGTCAGTCGCGGCTGCGCTTGGCCGCGCCGAAGGCGACGACGGCTCCGATGAGGAGGAAGACGTAGTCCATGGCCTCCGCGCCTTCCTTCCACAGGTCGACGACGGCGCCGATGCCCGGGTCGGCCAGGACGTCGGCCAGGCCCAGCTGCGCGTAGTCGGCCAGGGCGAGCGCGACGAAGAAGAGCTGGCCCAGGTAGACGGACCCCACTGCGAGGACGGCGCTGATTACGGGCAGTACGGGGTTGCGGCCACCGACGCGGCCCGCCGCGAGGCCGATCAGGATGCCGACGCCGACCGCGGCGTAGCCGATCTGGCGGTCGACGGCGTTCATGATCCCGCCGTAGGCGGCGGCCGCGGCCAGGGCGGCGACCACGGCCGCGGCGATGCCCAGGCCGAGGTTGGCCCGGCGGGACGGCCCTGCCGGGTCCGGGACGGCGGCCGGTGTCGCGGAACCGGGCGCGGGCGGCTGGAACTGTTGGCTCATGGAAGGTCCCCCCGGCACCTGCGGCACACGGGAGCCCGGTGCGGCAGGTGATGTAAGCGTGAAATAAGTCGCCGCAGGCTAGCAGCCCGCACCGGCACCGGACGAGGGGGTTTTCCGCCCGTTCAGAGCCGGTGCGCCGCGCCCGCCGGGCTGGCTCCCCGGGTGTCCAGGAGCAGCTGCGCCTTCACGGCCAGGCCCTGGAGGTCGTAGGTCCGGTGGTGCTGGAGCAGGATCGTCAGGTCGGCGGTGGCGGCGGCCTCGTACAGGGACTCGGCGCGGGGGACGGGCTGGTCCCGCACCCGCCAGCTGGGGACGTACGGGTCGTGGTAGCTGATCAGGGCCCCGAGGTCGAGGAGGCGGCTGGCGATCTCGCGGGCCGGGGAGCCCTCCTGGTCGGCGAGGTCGGGCTTGTAGGTGACCCCGAGCAGCAGGACGCGCGCGCCGCGGACGGACTTGCCGTGCTCGTTCAGCAGGGTGGCGCAGCGCTGGATGACGTACTGCGGCATCCGGCTGTTGATTTCCTGGGCCAGGCCGACCATGCGTAGGGGGTGGCCCGGGGTGCGGGTGGCGTGCGGGAGGTAGTTGGGGTCGAGGGCGACGCTGTGGCCGCCGACGCCCGGGCCGGGTCGGAACGCCTGGAACCCGTACGGCTTGGTCTCGGCGCAGCGGATGACGTCCCACAGGTCGACGCCGAGGTCGTGGCAGAGCACCGCCATCTCGTTCATCAGGGCGATGTTGACGTGCCGGTAGTTGGTCTCCAGGAGCTGTACGGTCTCGGCCTCGCGCAGACCGCGGGCGCGGACCACCTTCTCGGCGATGCGGGCGTAGAAGGCGTGCGCGGACTCGGTGCAGGCGGGGGTCAGGCCGCCGATCACCTTGGGGGTGTTGGCGATGGTGTACGTCCGGTTGCCCGGGTCGTGGCGGCTGGGGGAGTAGGCCAGGTGGAAGTCGCGGCCGGCGCGCAGCCCGGAGCCGTCCTCCAGGACCGGGCGCAGGAAGTCCTCGGTGACACCCGGATGGGCGGCGGACTCCAGGATGACGGTGGTGTGCGGGCGCAGCCGGGCGGCCAGCGTGCGGCCCGCCTCGCCGACCGCCCCGAGGTCGAGCGCGCGGTCGGCGCCGAGCTGGGTGGGGGCGCAGATGACGGCGGTGCGGACGCGGCCGAGGTCGGCGGGGTTGGCGGTGACCCGGAAGCCGGCGGCCGACATGCGCCGGACCTCGGCGGCGGTGAGGGTGGAGTCCGTGGCCGGTCCGACGGCGTAGCCGACCGTCTCGATCCCGGCGGCGACGGCCGCCTGGGCCAGCGGGAGGCCGAGGTGGCCGAGTCCGATGACGGCGAGGTCTGCGGGCATGGGGTGGTGCCGTCCCTTCCCTGGCAATGCATGGGGGTGCTGGGTGCGCAACTCGTGTGGTCCGCGGAGGGCTGCATGAGCTGGCACGATGTCAGACTAGGCGTATATATGACCGATCTGTCGTATTACGGGGTGAAGGTTGCCGTTGTGTTGTCCACAGGCGGTGGCTGATGGGGGTACGGCGGGTCAGAATCGAGGGCGGGGGACGCGAGCGGGCCACCCGCACCGAGTGGGTACGCCCGCACCGACGGGAGGCAGCCGTGAGGACAGCGACACTGGGGCCGGCGCAGCGCGCGGAGGCACTCGCCCGGATGGCCGAACGGGAACTGGACGTACTGGTGGTGGGCGCGGGCGTGGTCGGCGCGGGTACCGCTCTCGACGCCGCGACCAGAGGCCTGTCCACCGGGCTCGTCGAGGCCCGTGACTGGGCTTCGGGCACCTCCAGCCGGTCCAGCAAGCTCATCCACGGGGGCCTGCGCTATCTGGAGATGCTCGACTTCGCCCTCGTACGGGAGGCGTTGAAGGAGCGCGGCCTGCTGCTGGAGCGGCTGGCCCCGCACCTGGTCAAGCCGGTGCCCTTCCTGTACCCGCTCCAGCACAGGGGGTGGGAGCGGTTCTACGCCGGCTCGGGCGTCGCCCTGTACGACGCGATGTCGGTGTCCGGCGGGCACGGCCGCGGACTGCCGGTGCACCGGCACCTGTCGCGCCGCCGCGCCCTGCGCGTGGCCCCGGCGCTGCGGAAGGACGCGCTCGTGGGCGCCCTCCAGTACTACGACGCCCTGATGGACGACGCGCGGTACGTCACCACGCTGGTCCGCACGGCCGCCGTGTACGGGGCGCACTGCGCCAACCGGGCGAGGGTGGTCGGCTTCCTGCGCGAGGGCGAACGGGTGGTCGGGGCGCGGGTGCAGGACGTGGAGGGCGGAGGGGAGTACGAGGTCCGGGCGCGCCAGGTGGTGAATGCGACCGGGGTGTGGACGGACGACACGCAGGCGCTCATCGGGGAGCGCGGCCAGTTCCACGTACGGGCGTCGAAGGGCATCCACCTGGTCGTCCCCAAGGACCGCGTCCATTCGAGCACCGGGTTGATCCTGCGGACCGAGAAATCGGTGCTGTTCGTCATCCCCTGGGGCCGGCACTGGATCGTGGGCACCACCGACACCGAGTGGGACCTGGACAAGGCTCACCCGGCGGCGTCCAGCGCCGACATCGACTACCTGCTGGAACGGGTGAACTCGGTGCTGGCCGTGCCGCTCACCCGCGACGACGTCCAGGGGGTGTACGCGGGCCTGCGGCCGCTGCTGGCCGGGGAATCGGACGCGACGAGCAAGCTGTCGCGCGAGCACACGGTGGCCCATCCGGTGCCGGGCCTGGTGGTCGTCGCGGGCGGCAAGTACACGACGTACCGGGTCATGGCGAAGGACGCGGTGGACGAGGCCGTGCACGCGCTGGACCAGCGGGTCGCCGAGTGCGTGACGGAGGACGTGCCGCTGGTGGGGGCCGAGGGCTACCGGGCGCTGTGGAACGGCCGCGCCAGGATCGCCGCCCGGACGGGCCTTCACGTGGCGCGGGTGGAGCACCTGTTGAACCGGTACGGCTCGATGACCGAGGAACTGCTGGACCTCATCGCCGGGGACCCCTCGCTGGGGGCTGCGCTGGGCGGCGCCGACGACTACCTCCGGGCCGAGGTGGTCTACGCGGCGTCACACGAAGGGGCGCGGCACCTGGACGACGTGCTGACGCGGCGGACGCGGATCTCGATCGAGACCTTCGACAGGGGGACCCGGTCGGCGCGGGAGTGCGCGGAACTGGTGGCCCCGGTGTTGGGGTGGGACGAGCAGCAGATCGAGAAGGAAGTGGAACACTACGAGAAGAGGGTGCAGGCGGAACGGGAGTCGCAGCGCCAGCCGGACGACCAGACGGCCGATGCGGCGCGGTTGGGGGCGCCCGACATCGTTCCGTTGTAACTCCGGGATACGTCAGTGGGGAACCGCGGACCCGGGGCTCCCGTCCGTTGCGGAGTGAGGAACAATAAGGGTTCTGCCGGGGCGGGTTATCGCGCGGGTTCTCCCGGGGCGGGCCACCGGGCATCCGGGCGGATGCCGGGGCAGCCGGAGCAGGCGGCACGAACGCAGAGGGGACGCATGTCGAAGCCGGAGCACACCGATTCGCCGGCGGCGAAGCAGGACCGGGCGAAGCCTGTGTCGGCCGAGCCGGAGTCGTCCGTCGAGGCCGCCGTCCCTCCCGCCGGAGCCCCTGCCGAGGCCCCTGCCGCGGAGGCAGCCGAGGCTGCGGCCGGGAAGCCCGCGGCGAAGCCGGGCCTGCCGAAGCCGCGTGCCGGGGCGGACGCCGCCGAGCCCGGCCGCCCGTCGAAGCCGTCAGCCCGCACGACGGGTTCGGCTGCCGCTGCGGCCGCCGCCGAGCCGGAGGACGCGAAGCCGGCGGCACGCAAGACGGACCTGTCGAAGCCCGGGTCGGCGGCGGCCACGGCCCCGGCCGCTGCGGACGAGCCGGCTGCCGCCGAGCCCGAGGACGCGAAGCCCGCGGCGGCCAGAACCGATCTGTCGAAGCCCGGAGCAGCTGCGGCGGCGGCCGGGGCCGAGCCGGCGAAGCAGCAGGGCGCCAGGAGCAGTGCCGAGGCCGTCCGGACGACCTCGGGGAACCCCGTCATCGACAAGGCCGATGCCGTCGCCGCCGCCGTCAAGGCCGCAGCTGCCAAGGCCGCCGAGGCCGCCGGCACGGAGGGCCGTCTCCTCGCGGGCCGCTACCGTCTCGGCCAGGTCCTCGGCAAGGGCGGCATGGGCACCGTCTGGCGGGCCGAGGACGAGACCCTCGGTCGCACCGTCGCCGTCAAGGAACTCCGGTTCGGCAACGGCGTCGACGAGGACGAGAAGCGCCGCCTGATCACCCGTACCCTCCGCGAGGCCAAGGCCATCGCGCGGATCCGCAGCGGCGGCGCCGTCACCGTCTTCGACGTGGTCGACGAGGACGGCCGCCCGTGGATCGTCATGGAGCTCATCGAGGGCCCTTCCCTCGCCGAATTCATACGCGAACAGGGCCCGCTGACGCCCCGCCGCGCCGCCGAGGTCGGCCTCGCCGTGCTCGACGTGCTGCGCGCCGCGCACGGCCAGGGCATCCTGCACCGCGACGTGAAGCCGTCCAACGTGCTCATCGCCTCCAACGGCCGTGTCGTCCTCACCGACTTCGGCATCGCGCAGGTCGAGGGCGACCCCTCGATCACCTCCACCGGCATGCTCGTCGGCGCCCCCTCCTACATCTCGCCCGAGCGCGCCCGCGGCCAGAAGCCCGGCCCGCCCGCCGACATGTGGTCGCTGGGCGGCCTGCTGTACGCCGCCGTCGAGGGGGTGCCCCCGTACGACAAGGGGTCGGCGCTGGCCACCCTCACGGCGGTGATGACCGAGCCGGTCGACCCGCCGCGCAACGCCGGTCCGCTGACCGAGGTCATCTACGGCCTGCTGGTCAAGGACCCGGCCCTCCGCCTCGACGAGGAGCGCGCCCGGGCCATGCTGACCGCCGTGGTCAACGCGCCCGAGCCGGAGCCGGCCGCCCCGGTCCTCGCCCCCGAGGTCGAGGAGACCCGCCAGATCTCCCTGTCCGCGGCCAAGGAGGCCGCGGACCGGGCAGCGGTCGAGAAGGCCGAGAAGGCCGCCGAGAAGGCGGAGAAGAAGGAGCGCGAACGGCGCGAGCGCGAGCAGCGCGAACGGGCCCGCGCCGCACTCAAGGCGGCCCGCAAGGCCGCGGCGACGGCGGGCGCCGCCACGGCCGCCACGGCGGCGAACGCGTCGACGGCGACCGCCACCCCCGCGGGGCCCCCGCCGTCCGGTCGGACCGCGCCGGTCGCCGCGCCGCTCACCGACGTCATGTCCCGCCGCACCATCGGCCTCGCGATCGCCGGTGTCGTCGTCGCACTGGCCGCCATCGGCTCGCTGCTCGTGTACGCGTTCAGCGGCGACGGTGCGGGCGGCAAGAAGGACGAGGGCAAGACCGGTCAGGGCACGACGTCCTCCGGCAACCCGACCCCGGGCCCGTCCGGCAAGACGGGTGAGGCCGCCGCCACCGCGGGCAAGACGGGCGGCGGGAGCACCGACCCGAGCCAGGGCCAGACCCCGAACGGCCAGCAGAGCCCAGGCCAGGACGGTCAGACGGGCGGCGGCCAGGGGCAGGGCCAGGGCCAGGGCCAGGGCAACGCGCCCGGCGGACCGGCCGCGGGCCTTCCCGCCGGGTACGCCGTGGTGACCGACCTCGGCTTCCACTTCTCGATGGCGATGCCGCAGGGCTTCAAGCAGACGGGCACCGCCGGTGACAACTCCGGCGCCATATACAGCCGCGACGGCGGCTTCCCGCGCATCCAGGTCGACTACACCGACAAGCCCGGCGACGACGCGCGCAAGGCCTGGGCGCTCCTCGCCCCGGCGGTGGCGGGCAGCAGCTCGGGCTACAAGCAGATCCGGATCGACCAGGTGTCGTACCGGGACTACCCGACCGCCGCCGACTGGGAGTTCGAACGGGACCAGAGCGGCATGCGGGTCCGGGTGCTCAACCGCGGCTTCAAGGTCGACGCGAAGCGCGGCTACGCCATCATGATCAGCTGCCCCGCGGACCAGTGGGACGGCCCGGAGTGCAGCCAGATGCGGACCGTGGCGTTCCAGACCTTCCAGCCGCTCGCCTGACGGCCGTTCCCGGACTGACGAGCCTTCACAGGCCCGGGACGCGGGTGCCCCCGGCCACGTATCGTGTCGGCGGGGGCAGTGGGGAACCTGCCCCGCAGCGCACTCGGGGGAGGCGGAGTGGACGACTACGCGGGTCGGATCCTGGCCGGCCGCTACCGTCTGCCGCTGCCGCCGTCGGACGAGTACGAACTGGTCGAAACCCGCGCCTTCGACACACGCAGCGGGCAGGAAGTGCTCGTACGACAGGTGCCGTTACCCGAGCTCGTGGACGCGGAGCTGCTCGACGAGGAGCCGGCAGGGGCCGGTGGCGGAGCCGGAGCCGCCGTCCGGGCGGGAGGCGGGGGCCTCCCGGCCGGGGAGCTCCCGGCCGTGCGCAGGGCCATCGCGGCGGCGCAGGCGGCCGCGTCCGTCCCCGACCATCCGCGGCTGGACCAGGTCTTCGACGTCTTCGCCGAGGGCGGCTCGCTGTGGATCGTGAGCGAGCTGGTGCCGGCCCGGCCACTGGCCGCGCTGCTCGCCGACGAGCCGCTGACCCCGTACCGGGCGGCCGAGGTCGCCGCCGACGTCCTGACCGCGCTGCGGGTGCTGCACGCGCACGGGTGGACGCACCGCAACATCACGGTCCGGACCGTCCTGATATGCGATGACGGGCGCGTCGTCCTGACCGGCCTGGCCGCCGGGGCCGCGGAGGACGCGCTGTGCGGGTACGACCCGGTTCCGGCGGAGGACGGCGCCCCGCCCGCGGTCACGGGCTGGGGCACCCCGCCGCCCCGGCCCGCCGGCCTGCCGCTGGTGGCCCCGGGCTACGAAACGGGCCCGCGCCGCACCGACCGCACCGGCCCGGACGAGTCGCCCGCCCCGGGAGCCGCCGACGCCCCGCTGGTGGCCCCGGGCTACGAAACGACCCCGCGGTACCCGGTGGTCGAGGGCGCCGGGGACCCCCGGGAGCCGGCCGACGGCGGTCCGGTCTCCGCGCGCCCGGCGCCGGAGGCCCCCGGGAGGGGTGTGCCCGGCCGGGTCGTCGGCCCGCGGTACGTAGACCACATCACCCCCGACCGGCACCCGGAGCCGACGGCCGCAGGCGCTGGGCACGGAGGGGACGCGGCCGGCGGCGGTGAGGAACCACCGGACGCCGCGCAGGGCCCGGCGGGCCCGCGGTACGCCGACCACGTCACTGCCGACCCGCCGGACCCGGAGGCGGCCGCGCGGGCCGGCGTCCTCGCCGCGTACCGGGCCGGGGTCCGGGCCGCCACGGCGCGGGTCACGCAGGAGCGCAACGCCGTGGCCGATGCGGGCCCGGCAGCGGAGCGGCGGCCGCAGGGCTCGAACCTGCCCCAGGGGTACTCGTACCCGTACGGCACCCCCGGGGCGACCGGCACCGGCCGGGAAACCGTCCTGAACGCTGCTCCCGCTGCCGGCGCCGGCACGGCCGGGGGTGCCGACCGGGTCCCGGAACCGGGTGCGGAGCCCGTGGCCGGTCCGTCGGCAGGGAGGCCCGCCGCCCACGGCAGCCCGGAACCCGGCTCCGGATCGGTGGCCGGTGCACCGCCCCGATGGGGCGGGACCACTGCCGCCGGGCCGGCCACCGCCCCCGGGAAGGGCCCCGAAGGCCGCACCTCCGTAGCGCTGGAAACGGGTCCGGGGTCCGTGACCGGTCCCGCAGGGCGGAGCCGCGACTCCGGCCCCGCAGCCGGAAGCGGCGCGGCCGGCCACACCGCCGCAGGCGCGCGAGCCGGCTCGGACTCCGCGGACGCCCCGTCGGCCGGCCCGGGCGCGGGCGACCACGCCGGTCCGGGCACCCGCGCGGAGACGGTACAGGGCACGTACGCGGGCGCGGGGGACGGAGCCGCCTGGCACGGTGTCACGCCGCGGCAGCAGGTCGCGGCGCTGCCCGCGGGGCAGCCGCGCCCGGAGGCGGGGCCGCCTGCGCTGCCCGCACGCCTCGCCCTGCCGCAGGGGTACCGGCAGGCCGAGGACGCCACTGCCTACCTGCGTCCGGGCCAGCCGGGCCAGCCGGGCCAGCCCCGGCCCGTGCCCGCGCACATCCCCGCCCCGAAGCCCCCGCCCCCGCCCGCCCCGGAGCCCGCCCCCGGGCCCGCGTCCGCTCCGCCCCCCGCCGGGCCCCGGCCCCCGTCCGGCTGGGCCGGGTCCCCCGGAACCCGCTCCGGGCCGCGCAGCGGGCTCGACGCCGAGCGGGCCCGGCAGACGCGGATGGCCGTGGTCGGGGCCGTCACCGAGCGGTGGGCGCCGGAGCAGGCGGGCACCGTCAGCGGGCCCTGGCAACTGGCGGCTCCGGTCGGGCCGGCCACTGACCTGTGGGCGCTCGGCGCGCTGCTCTACCGCGCGGTGCAGGGCCACGCCCCGTACCCCGAGGACAGCGTCGCCGAGCTCGTCGAGATGGTCTGCGCCGAAGCGCCCGCCTTCGCGGAGGACTGCGGCCCGCTGCGTCCCGTCGTGGAGTCGCTGCTCCGCCAGGACCCCACCGAGCGCCCCGACTTCGAGGAGCTCCGCGGTTGGCTCCGCTCGCTCGTGCGGTCCGCCCCCGAACCGGACTCCGGCCATGCCCTCGGCCAAGGGCACGGTCAGGGGCACCGGTTCGGCGCGCCCCCGCCCCCCGAGCCGGACCCCGCCCGGCTGCCCGTCGTACGCCGCCGCGGCGAGCTGCACGGCCGGCACCGCAGCCCCGGCCCCGCCCGCAAGCCCCGCGCCCTCGGCCGGAACCTGCTCCTGGGCGTCCTCGTGCTGATGGCGGGGGCGGTGGCGTACGCGATGCTGTTCCTGCCGGGCGCCACGGACGAGGGCGACCGCCGCCAGGACACCGCCTCCCAGACCCCGGTGGCCAGGACGGAGGCTCCCGCCCCGCAGTCCTCGCCGCCCGCGGCCGGCGGCTCCGGGCCTCCGTCCGGGGCGCCGGTGTCCCCGACGGCCCCGCAGTCCGCGGCGCCCGCACCCCCGGGCTACACGGTCCAGCAGGACCCGGAGCACTTCGAGATCGCGGTGCCCTCCGGCTGGGAGCGCCGCGGCATGAACGAGGCCGGGCAGGTCCGCTACACCGACGGCGAGTACGTCCTGATCGTGGTTCCCGGCCGGGACAAGGTCGAGGGCAGCCCGGATCCGGCGACGTACCAGAAGGACAAGGAGCCGGAGCTGGCGCCGTACCGCTCCTCCACCTGGGCCAGCGGCGGCGACGTGAAGACCACCAAGGTCGGCCAGCAGCTCCGCGTCACCGGCCGGTACACGTGGATCGACGGCAACGGCCGAAACGTCGTCGCCCGTAACTTCGTCGTGGCGCTCGGCGGCAGCTACCACGTCGTCATGGTGACGGGCCCGCAGGACGGCGAGGGCAAGGTCACCGAGGTCTTCGAAAAGGCCACGGGGAGTTACAAGTCCGGCGGATGATCGCGGACTGACGGTGACTCAGTACGGCAATTGCGTCACAGTGCTGCCGGAACCACGCCTTCGCGGTACCGGCTGCGCCGAGCGCTTCGTAATCTGTCCCGAAGTGCACAACAGTGGCGGGGATTCGTGGAACAGCAGACAGGTGCGGGCGCAGTGCTCGCCGGCCGGTACCGGCTCGTGGAGCCCATCGGCAGCGGCGGCATGGGGAAGGTGTGGCGCGCCCATGATGAGCTCCTGCACAGGACCGTCGCCGTCAAGGAGCTGACGGCGGGTCTGTACGTCGCCCAGGCCGACCGGGACGTGCTGCACGCCCGGACGCAGAAGGAGGCCCGCGCGGCGGCCCGCATCCAGCACCCGGCCGTCGTCACCGTCCACGACGTGCTGGAGCACGACGACCGGCCGTGGATCGTCATGGAGTACATCGACGGCCCCTCCCTCGCCGAAGCCGCCAAGGCGGCCGGCCGCATCGAGCCCCGCGAAGCCGCCCGGATCGGGCTGCACGTCCTGGGCGCGCTGCGCGCCGCGCACGCGGTGGGCGTGCTGCACCGGGACGTGAAACCCGGCAACGTGCTGCTCGCCAAGGACGGGCGGGTCCTGCTCACCGACTTCGGGATCGCCGCGATCGAGGGCGACTCCTCCATCACCCGCACCGGCGAGATCGTCGGCTCCATCGACTACCTGGCCCCGGAGCGGGTCACCGGCGGGACCCCCGACCCGGCCTCCGACCTGTGGTCGCTGGGCGCGACCCTCTACACGGCGGTCGAGGCCCGCTCCCCGTTCCGCCGCACCTCGCCGATCTCCAGCCTGCAGGCCGTCGTCAACGACGAGCCGCCCGCGCTGCGGCAGTCCGGGCCGCTGGGGCCGGTCATCACCGCCCTGTTGCGCAAGGACCCCGAGGAGCGGCCCTCCGCGCAGGAGACCGAGCGGATGCTGCTGGAGGCGATGGAGGGCCGCGAGCCGAAGGCCGCGCAGGCGTACGTGCCCACCCGTGCGGTGACCCCGCAGGAGCTGGCCGATGCGCGGGAGCCCGAACCGGACGGCCCCGCGCCGTCCGAGTCCGTACGCACGACCGAGCTGCCCGGTCCGGCGGAGCCGGCCGCCGCCCGGCCGACCCCGAGCGCGGGCCGGGTCAAGCGGGCCGCGGCAGTGGCGCTGGTGGCGGCGCTGGTCGGCGGCGGCGCGGTGTTCGGACTGCTGAAGTACACGGGGGACGCAGCCGAGGGCGGTGGCTCCGACAGGCACGCGAGCGCCCCCGACCAGCAGGGCGGTACGGACGGCAAGGACACGGCCCCGCCCGCGGGTTGGACCGAGGTCACCGATCCGGCGGGCTTCACCCTGTGGGTGCCTGACGGCTGGAAGCGCCAGCTGGACGGCAACCAGATCGACTACACCCCGGACAACGGCAAGCACTTCATCCGCATCGCCGTCGACACCACCCCGGACTACGACAACCCGCACGCGCACGTGCTCGACCTGGAGAAGCAGGTGAGCCGGCGCACCGACTACAAGCGGCAGAAGCTGAACCAGAACAGCTTCCAGGACACCACCCGCGCGGCGATCTGGGAGTTCACCTGGACCGAGAAGGGGGTGCACGCCGGTCCGCGCCGGGCCATCGAGCAGATGTACATCGCCCCGGACGGCACCGAGTACGCGGTGTACATGTCGGGGCCCGCGGCCGACTGGGAGACCACCCGGGCGCAGTTCGACACCGTGCTCACCGGCTGGGCCCCGCCCCCCAAGAAGGGCTGACCCCGCCCGGCCCGGCCATCCTGCCAGCGTTCACTGGCGGATGTGGCAAAATCCGGTTACCGACGGGTACCCAAAGGCCGCCGGGCGCAATACGCTCACCGCCATGACGGACACGCAGGCCCCGGCCCCCCTCCGCAGTGCACCGCAGCCCACCAATCCGGTCGCCCCGGCCCCGGCCGGGGCCCGCACCGCGGCCGACGTGGTCACCCCCGACCTGATCGCCCGGCTCACCCGCGGAGTGATCGGCTCCGGCCGCACTGCGAACCACACCCCCTTCACCGGGGACGCACTCGCCGACCTGCCCGAGGCCACCCCCGAGGAGGTCGCCGAGGCCTTCGACCGGGCCCGCGCCGCCCAGGCCGCGTGGGCCGCCGTTTCCGTGCGCCGCCGGGCCGCCGTCCTGCTCCGCTTCCACGACCTGGTCCTGGACCGCCAGGCCGAGGTGCTCGACCTGATCCAGCTGGAGACCGGCAAGGCCCGCCTGCACGCCCACGAGGAGGTCCAGGCCGTCGCCGTCGCCGCCCGCCACTACGGCCGCAAGGCCCCCGCGTACCTGCGTCCCAAGAGCCACACCGGCGCCATGCCCACCCTGACCAAGGTCACCGAGCTGCGCCAGCCGCGCGGTGTCGTCGGGCAGATAGCGCCCTGGAACTACCCCCTCGAACTCTCCGTCGGCGACGCCCTGCCCGCCTTCGTCTCGGGCAACGCCGTCGTGATGAAGCCCGACACCGAGACCGCGCTGACCGCCCTGTGGGCCCGCGATCTGCTGATCGAGGCCGGTTTGCCCCCCGAGGTCTTCCAGATCGTCCTCGGCGAGGGACCCGTCGTCGGCCCCGAGGTGGTCCGGCACGCCGACTACGTCTCCTTCACCGGGTCCACCCGTACGGGCCGCGAGGTCGCCCGGGGTGCGGCCGCCCGCCTCGTCGGGGTCTCCCTCGAACTCGGCGGCAAGAACGCCATGCTCGTCCTGCACGACGCCGACGTCGAGAAGGCCGCGGCGGGCGCCGTCCGCGCCTGCTTCTCCTCCGCCGGTCAGCTGTGCATCTCGATCGAGCGGCTCTACGTCCACGCCTCGATCGCCGACGAGTTCGTCGAGCGGTTCGCCGCCCGTACCAAGGCCATGCGGCTCGGCAGCTCCCTCGCCTACGGCGCCGACATGGGATCGCTCGTCGGCGAACGCCAGTTGGAGACCGTCACCCGGCACGTCGACGAGGCCGTCGCCAAGGGCGCCACCCTCGTCGCCGGCGGCACCGCCCGCCCCGACATCGGCCCGCTGTTCTACGAGCCCACCATCCTCGACGGCGTCGACGCCCCGATGGCGGTGTGCAGCGAGGAGACCTTCGGCCCGGTCGTCTCGATCTACCGGTTCACCGACGAGGACGAGGCGATAGCCCAGGCCAACGCCACTCCCTACGGCCTCAACTCCAGCGTGTGGACCAAGGACGCCCGCCGCGGCCACGCCGTCGCCGCCCGCCTGCGCACCGGCACCGTCAACATCAACGAGGGCTACGCGCCGGCCTACGGCAGCGCCCAGGCGCCCATGGGGGGCATGAAGGACTCCGGTCTCGGCCGCCGGCACGGCTCCGAGGGCATCCTCAAGTACACCGAGGCGCAGACCGTCGCCCACCAGCGGGTGCTGCCCATGGCCCCCTCGCTGGGCATGGACGACGAGCGGTACGCGGCGTTCATGACCCGCAGCCTCAAGGTGATGAAGGCACTCCGCCTGCGCTAACAGCCCGTCCGTCCGCCAAGGAGGCGCGTCAGTGGCACAGCCGTACGTCCGCGACTACGACTACGACGTCATCGTCATCGGCTCGGGCTTCGGGGGATCGGTCTCGGCGCTGCGGCTGACCGAGAAGGGCTACCGGGTCGGCGTCCTGGAGGCGGGGCGCCGCTTCACCCGCGAGAGCCTGCCGAAGAACAGCTGGGACCTGCGCAACTACCTCTGGGCCCCGGCCCTCGGGCTCTACGGGATCCAGCGGATCCACCTGCTCGGCAACGTCATGGTGCTGGCGGGCGCCGGAGTGGGCGGCGGCTCGCTCAACTACGCCAACACCCTGTACGTGCCGCCGACCGCGTTCTTCGAGGACCGCCAGTGGGCCTCGATCACCGACTGGCGCGAGGAGCTCGCCCCGTACTACGACCAGGCCGAGCGGATGCTCGGGGTGCGCCTCAACCCGACGACGACCCCCTCCGACGTCCACCTCAAGGCCGTCGCCGAGAAGATGGGCGTCGGGGACACCTTCCACATGGCCCCGGTCGGCGTCTTCTTCGGAGACGGCGCCGACGCCGAGGGCGCCGCCGCCGTGGCCAAGCCCGGCGAGGAGGTCCCCGACCCGTACTTCGGCGGGGCCGGACCCGCCCGCCGGGCCTGCACCGAGTGCGGCGAGTGCATGACCGGCTGCCGGCACGGTGCGAAGAACACCCTGAACGAGAACTACCTCCACCTCGCCGAGCGCGCGGGCGCCGTGATCCACCCGATGACCACGGTCACCGCCCTCGCCGAGCACCCGGCCGGCGGCTACCGGGTCCGCACCGTCCCCACCGACGCCCGCCGCCGCGGCATCGCCAAGGAGCTGCGCGCCCGGTACGTGGTCGTCGCGGCGGGCACGTACGGCACCCAGACCCTGCTGCACACCATGAAGGACAACGGGCTGCTCCCGCGGATCTCGGCCCGCCTCGGCGAGCTGACCCGCACCAACTCGGAGGGCCTGGTCGGCGCGCAGACCGACGACCGGCGCTACCGCAGGCGGCACGGCGCGGACCGGCGGGCCGACTTCACCCGCGGCGTGGCCATCACCTCCTCCGTGCACCCCGACGCCGACACGCACATCGAGCCCGTCCGCTACGGGCGCGGCTCGAACGCGATGGGCTTCCTGACCGTGCTGCAGGTGCCCTACGGCGGCCACCGGGTCCGGGCCTGGTGCGCGCGGACCGCGAAGCACCCGGGGCAGCTGCTGCGCTCGCTGTCCAACCGGCGCTGGTCGGAGCGGACGATCATCGGCCTGGTCATGCAGTCCCTGGACAACTCGCTGACCACGTACCGCAGGACCCGCGGCCCCGGCAAGGGACTGCTCACCGCCCGTCAGGGGCACGGTGCCCCCAACCCGGTGCAGATCCCCGAGGCCACCCGGGCCGCGACCCTGCTGGCCGAGGAGATCAACGGCTTCCCCGGCAGCAACATCGGCGAGCTGATGGGCACCCCGCTGACCGCGCACTTCCTCGGGGGCTGCCCGATCGGCGCCTCGCCCGAGGAGGGCGTGGTGGACCCGTACCACCGGCTGTACGGGCACCCCGGCATCTCGGTGGTGGACGGCTCGGCGGTCTCCGCGAACCTCGGGGTCAACCCCTCGCTGACGATCACGGCGCAGGCGGAGCGGGCGATGTCGTACTGGCCGAACAAGGGCGAGCAGGACCCGCGCCCGGAGCAGGGCGCGGCCTACGTGCGGCTCGCCGCGGTGGAGCCGGTCCGTCCGGCCGTGCCCAAGGAAGCCTTCGGCGCGCTGCGGCTGCCGTTCCTCGCGGTCCCGGAGGTTCCGCCGCGTACGCCCGCGGGAGCGGCGCCGGAGCCCGGGGCGCCCGGGGCGGGCGCCGAGACGGGTGCCGGGGCCGGGGCGGCCGGCTGATACGCGGCGGGTACCGCGCTCCCCCTCCGAGCGCGGTACCCGCCGCGGTACATAGGTGACAGGCGTTCGGCACCGAAGGTTGTACCCGCAGGACACCCGCGCACGTGTGGCGTCCGTCACACCCGCCGTGCAGTGGGGGACGGCTCCGGCCGGGCAGGGAGCCGGACATGCGAACGGCCGGCCCGGGGCGTCCCCTGGGCCGGCCGTCCTTCCGGGGTGACCGGGCTGCTGTCCCCTGCCGTCCGGTCACGCGAGGAGCGAGGTCCCACGACGTACGTCGCACGGGCCGTACGCCTCATCGCTCCGGTGGAGCCACGCGTGGTGCTGGTCCCGCGACTGGCTGACGCGGCCACCCACACCAACGAGGGCGCTCGGAGCCGGTCACGGGCCGTACGGGTGACGAACGGGCGTCAGACGCGGCCGCGGCAGAGCTCCAGCAGGGTCATGGCGAGCGTGGTGCCGGGCCTGCCGAGGGCGTCCTTCCAGTGCGCGAGCACCTCCATCTCGCGCGAGAGGTGCACCCGGCGCCCGCCGGAGGCGATCCGGGTCTGCTGGATGACGGAGGAGACGGCCATCCGCTCTTGGATCAGGCCGATGATCCGGTCGTCGATGGCGTCGATGCGCTCGCGGGAGGTGGCGATCAGCTCCTCGGGGGAGGCGGTCGCGGCGGCGGTGGCGGTGCGGGTGGCGTTCATGGCGGGGTTCTCCTGTCGGTGGGGCCCGCAGGACCAGTGGAACGCCGCAGCGCCCCCGGCGAGGCGGACCCGGGCCCCGCGGGCAGTAAATGGGTCGGAGGGACCCACAACAAGAACCCACGCGGCCCGCCCGCCCCGGGGCCATCGTTAACTGGAACGACACCTGGATACGCCC